>JBJTVM010000228.1:0-6722 GCA_046081205.1 Pseudanabaena sp.
TAGCCTGAGTCAATTCTTGTATAATTTGCGGTAAAGGTTGTAAGCATATATTTAAGTTTAGCTAAAACCTTGAGCTATCTCACTATAACAAAAAATATTTGAAGATAGGCTTTTTTTCCAGTTATTGACGAAATCTGGACTAGACAATTATCAACTAACTGTAACTACGATTTGGCTGCAAAGAGTGATCGATCAAAAGTTTCAATTTATTTCCCTGAATCCATACAAGGAGAAAAAATCATGAATCTTGAACTATATCAACAAGTTTATCTAAACCACGACCTACCTGAATATCAACTAAAAAAAGGCGATATCGCTACCCTAATTGATTTTGTACCACATCCTCACAATCAAGAAGAAGGCTGTATTTTGGAAGTATTCAACGCATTAGGAGAGTCTATTCATATTGTAGCTATTCCCGAGTCTTGGGTTATTCCTTTACAATCCAACCAAATCTTCAGTGTGCGTAATCTTGCTCTAGCAAGTTAGAGGGACTACTATCAAGCAATCTTTGTATTCGTTATTGCCGATCGCCTCGAATTCCCACTTGCCAAAGCACAATATCTGCTTAAACGCAGCAGGAGGCAAAAACATGAGTAAGTTTCAAATATTTGATTCTGTCACCTTAAATCAAGACATTCATCTTTACTCTGGTGAAATTGCCCCGCAAGGGACTGATAGTGCGATCGTGGAAATATTTAAAGATGGCGAAGCCTATCTAGTCGAACTATTTGGTGGATGGCTAAAGTTCACCACTGAAGGCGAAATGATCGAAGCAGCCCAAGACGATCCCGAAGCATTTCGTGACACCATAGGTGTAGAAACGCTCTATCCTCACCAAATAACTCCAATAAATGCTCATCAACAAAGTGACAAACAGAAAGTAAAGCAACAACTTTTAGCACTACTAGAACTACTTCCAGAAGAATCGATTCTGCAAGTTAGAGACTTTGTAGAATTTCTTTGTTACAAGCAACAGGCTACACCAACCTCAGTGGTTTCCCAAAGTAAATAACCATTTAATAGAACTAGCGATTTAATAGAACTAGCGATCGCTACTCCCAAGACCTTACATAACGTAAAAAGCCAAGATTCAGATTCCCGACTTTTTTTGTGACTAGCGCAGATGGTCTATGACAGCAAAGAAAAAGTCGGGGATCTTTGCCCGTACAGGAATACAGTAAAATTAGCAATAT
This sequence comes from Pseudanabaena sp., assembly GCA_046081205.1. Classification (GTDB taxonomy): domain Bacteria; phylum Cyanobacteriota; class Cyanobacteriia; order Pseudanabaenales; family Pseudanabaenaceae; genus Pseudanabaena. The sequence continues at coordinate 1,197 of JBJTVM010000228.1, forward strand.
GTAACAAGTTTGAGGAAAAATTCATGCAAATTTACTGGACACTCAATCAAATCCCAGAGTTACAAGGTCTAACGCCTGAACAAACAAAACAAGATTGGCAATTTTGCTACAAGAAATATGCTTTCAAACATTGGCAAAGCTTGGTAAGTCTATTGGTGCTAGGAATTCTTGCTGGCATTGGTTCAAGATTTGGAATAATTGGTGCAGCAATTGGTGGTGGGCTGGGAGGTGGAATTTTTGGTCTCACCGCTACAAATGTACTTCGCCCTCACTTACAAGACTATGTGAACACACACTTCAAAAACACTAGTTCTCCAACAGACTCATCTCCAGATAATCCATCAAGTCTCGATCAATCAAGTGGTGATTTCTAGTTCGCAACTTTATTGGCAGAATCACAAAGTTTCTCCTAAAGAAAAGAAAGAAAGTGCTATGCGCTTTCTTTCTTTTAACGACTGATATAGCCTTTTTCAAGCAAACGACGTACAAAAGTTTGCTTCCCCGCCGAAGGTGAGGGGCAAACCCATACTTCACTAAACTGTTAAATGCTATAGGTGTATATCGGGTATGACGCACTACATCGACCTTTTCAATTTGTTGATATATTAAATTTGACCGATATTCTCTCAAATATTCGCTTATTCGCTTGGCATTTATGAAACGTCGTCAACTTTTACTGACATTATTTGGTGTACCTGTAGTAGGTTCATTAATTTATGCAGCGATCGCTAAATCTAAAGAGCAGTATGAGTCTGTCTTAGCAAAGTCCTCTGTAAATAGTCCTAATCAAGATCCTGAAATAAAATCTAGCAATAGTGAATCTACAGCCAACTCGGAAACCATTGAGACTGCTGAAGAACCATTACTGCGGTTTGCTGCGATCGCGGATAATGGATTTGGTAGTCCCGATCAGTTTGCCGTTGCTAAGTCCATGTGGGAAGCCTATCAGCAAAAGCCCTATGGGTTCGTTTTGATGGCGGGGGACAACATTTATTCATATGGTGAAATTAGTCTAGCTAAAGCATATTTTGAAGAACCCTATGCCCCATTGCTAAGCAAAGATGTGAATTTTTATGCAGTGTTAGGCAATCATGACATTATTAAATCCAATAACGGGCTAGATCAGATTAATTACCAGCCTTTTAATATGAGCGATCGCTACTATTCCTTTACTAAAGGTGATGTCAATGAAGGAACAGTAGATTTTTTTGCCATTGATACTAATCCTAATGCTCCTTGGGATGCACAGCTCGCATGGCTCGATCAGCAACTAGCCAAAAGTACGGCTCCTTGGAAAATCGTCTACGGTCATCATCCCCTCTACTCTTCAGGTAGGCATGGCAGTAGCCTCGAATTAACTGCTAAGCTTGCACCTATATTCGCTAAACATAAAGTTCCTCTATATCTTTGCGGTCATGATCATGGCTATGAGCGATCTATCCCCCTTGATGGCACTATCTATATTGTCAATGGTGGTGGTGGCGCACCTTTATACAAATTCGGGCGATCGCCACACACGGCTTTTGTGAGTTCACAGTTTAGCTTTATGACCTTTGATGTTTATCAAGATAAAATCATTACCAAAGCGATCGCCACCGATGGCAAAGTATTTGACCGTGCCATAATTACTAAGCCCGTTTAAAGAGAGTAGCCCTTTGCGCTACTCTCTTTAAGTTAACTAAACTATTAATTCCTATGAGCCTTTACCTGTACGCGATTTTGCAAGCTGAAAATTTGGATCTGATCAAGAATCTTGTACTTAAGGGAATGAACGATCAGCCCGTCCAGTTTCATTCAATTCCACCTTTTGCGATCGTCTACAGTGAAGCCCAACAGGATCGTTACCTCGCTAGCCGTGCCCATCTTCTCACCCATGAAACAGTTTTAGAATCGCTAATGAAAACGATCGATCCACATCAAGCAGTTCCTTTACCATTGCAATTTGGACTAGTTGTCGATGAATGGGATGAAGTTCAAAAGGATTTACTGATTCCCTGTGGAGATCAAGTCACAAAACTCATTCACAACTTAATTGGTAAGCGCGAAGTCAGCGTCAAACTATTCTGGAATCAAACTGAAGAGTTAAATCTTGCTGTTGCCGAAAATTAAGGTTTACGCCAAAGACGGGAAGCTCTAGTTGGTAAGATTTTAAGTATGGATGAGGCGATCGCGATCGGGCAAGAACTAGAAGCAGCGATCGAGCAACGTCAACAAATAATCATTGATGCTTTTATTGATACTCTAAAGCCTCTATCCCATGAATATGCTGAAGGAGAATTACTCACTGAAAGCATGATCTATAACGGTTCTTTTTTAATTGATTGGGATAGAGAACCTGAATTTGCCTCTGCTGTTGAAGCTCTCGATCAACAATTTGAGAACCGTCTCCGCATCCGTTACAACGATTTCACCGCTCCCTATAACTTTGTAAATGTAGAGCGAGAGTCAAAATAGCCATTTGTGCCGCGTGAAGCGCGGCACAAATGGCTATTTATCTTGGTTCTTCTTAGTTACACTATTAAAATATTCTTTAGCCTTGGTGAAAGCATATTGGAATTTATCACCAATCGTCGGTTCAGGCAAAACTGCAACTGTAATTTCCTCATCAGGAAACTCTTTTAACCGATAGCCATATTCCAAATTGTCCTTGAATTTCCGCAAGATAGGATACAAACGGATTGCTCCCTTCAACAACTCTGCTTCTTGTTGGAAAATAGCTCGACTAATCAGATTACTGCGTTCCACAGCCATCGAACCCGCAGGAACCCATTCCTTCCCCTTAATGCGAATGAAAATATTGAACTCAGGTAAGCCTTTGTTCTTCATCTCATCGTATTTACTCGCAGCTACCTCACGCTTGTTAGGAGCTTTTTTCTTTTTAGTCTGACCCGATCCGCCAGCAAATCCTGTCGCCTTTGTTGCACTCATCGCTCTACCTTTAATTTTTTAAAAAGTTTTTAGTTATTGCTTGACTTGCGCTGAGAAACAGCGCTTATCAAATTGTGTTACTTATTAAATGTGTTAACAAAAGTTTACTTTAGTCGATGACGAAAATACAATCATTCTTTAGACAAGAAAATGTAGGATGCGCGATGCAATATACAACGTATCCTACATTTTCTTGAGATTTTCTTGCATCCAAGCCCGAAAAGCTCTCATAGCCGTACTGCGTCCCTCATTAAGGCTAAGTTCGAGAAACTGAGAAATGATATCGCGCACAGGAATATCGCCAAAAGTGGGGCTAAACTCTGATTCGAGATATTCACCATTAGACAAAATATAAATTTTGAGGTTTTTATCGTATAGCCATAGCTCAGGTACACCGAGAACAAGGTAGACATCTAGTTTAGTTTTAGAAGTCACATCCACCTCGATCGCCAAGTCAGGCGGAGGGTCAATAGCCATATCTAGCATACGGATGCCCCGCATGGCGACATTATTTTGAATGTAAAAGCAGTCATCAGGTTCTAGCCCAGCCCGTTTCGCTTTAGCTTTAAATGTCGTAGAGCCGTAGCCTTCAAAATCAATCTCTAATTCGTCCAGTAAAACTTGAACAAAGTAATTAATCAGGACTTTAATTTTTTCATGTTCAGGTAAGGGCATAAAGATTTCCAGTACACCGTCTAGATAAGCAATTCTTGTCCTACGCTTTTCGCCCAGAACCTCAAGAATCGATTCAAATTGTTGCCAGCCAATATCGTGCAGGAGCGTACTTTGCCCTTCGGGAGTTTCTATTTGAGAAATGCTTAATAATGTGGTCATTAGAATACCTTTGGTGAAACCATCTTTTTTATAGCAATTCACAGAACTGTGGCGGCACTTCTGTGAATTGCTATAAAAAGGAGATAGTAAAGCAACAAAAAAGTCGCCTGTGGGCGACTTTTTTATTACCCTTCTTTTAGTTGGCTAGAGGGTGAGTCTAGGTCAAAAAGAACTTGCAACATTTGCATTGCCTTGCGGCGTGTCTCGATGTCTTGTTGAGCGCGAAGCTGCACCATTGGATCATGGAGGATTTTATTGATAATGCCGCGAGTCATGCTCTCGATCACATCTTGATGTTTATCAGCAAAATCATTACCGAGGCGAGATAGGGCTTTCTCCATTTCCTGTTCACGGATGATTTCCATCTTTTGACGCAGCTTGCTGATCGTAGGCACAGTCTCTAGCGATCGCCACCAGCTATCAAACTCCGCCACACAACCTTCCAGCAAAACCTCGGCTTGCATAGCCATTTGACGACGGCTTTCTTGATTTTCGGCAACTACTGCTTGCAAATCATCAACATTGTAAGCCTTTGCATTTGGCAACTCGTTGACATCAGCGCTGATATTGCGCGGAACAGAAATATCAACGAGAGTCAAGCCAATGTGATTTGAAGTGATCGCTTCAAGGTTTTTGCGGCTCAGAATTACCTCTGTAGAGGCAGTACTCGTAAATACAAGATCAGAAATTGATACACAATCTAGCATTTGATCGAGTGGACGAATATCAAACTGTGCCTCGCTAGCTTCAAATTCCTTGAGCATGGCTGCAGCGCGATCGCGCGATCGGTTAACAATGGCGATCTTTTGTGCGCCCTTAGAAATCAGGTGCTTGACCAGCAGACGGGACATTTTGCCAGCACCAATGATCGTAGTGTGTTTATCAGATAGATCTTGCAGTTTGATTTGAGCTAGCTCTACTGCTGCTGAACTGATTGACACCGCGCCCGTGCCAATTTCAGTCTCAGTACGAACTCGTTTACCTGCTGAGAGTGCTTGTTTAAAAAGTTGGTTGAGAATCCGACCTGCACCATTGTATTGCTGGGCGAGTCGGTGGGTATTTTTGACCTGAGCGAGGATTTGACCCTCACCAAGTACCAGACTATCTAAGCCTGATGCAACTCGCATCAGATGAGTCACGGCATCTTGGCGGAGCAGAATAAACAGATAACGACGTAGGTACTGTAGAGGTAGTTGGCTAAATTCCGAAAGAAACTGCATAATTTCACGAATACCACCTTCGGCTTCGCTAGTAACTACATACAACTCTAAGCGGTTACAAGTGCTTAAAATTGCCGCTTCCTCAATATTCGGATAGCTCATCAGTTGGGCGATCGCTGCTTCCATGCGATCTTCGGGAATACTCAACTTTTCCCGTACTTCCACAGTCGCCGTTTTATGACTCAAGCCAACAACTGCAATATTCATATCGTAAATGCGTTTCTTATTTAGGACTGGAAATAATTTTTCTTATTGGATGAGCTTATCAGGAGATAGCTACCTGTGTAGTAGGTACTTATTACTCCTTAACGTTCTGTAACATAGCTACTGCCATTCTTTAATAACCCTAAAAAAGTAAAGGAAAGCGCTTTACGCTTTCCTTTACTTTTTTAGGGCTAAATTTACTAGCACTACAGGCGCTACTAAGTTAATGTCAGTTCGACAAAAGCGAAAAATGGTAAGAATCGCTAAGCGATTCTTACCATTTTTCGCCATTTGCGGCTTGCGAAGCACGCCGCAAATGGCGATATCGAACTCACGTTAA
>JBJTVM010000229.1:0-3750 GCA_046081205.1 Pseudanabaena sp.
CACAAAAATCATCCACTTCACAGAAGATTTGCGTGATATCTAAGTGCGATACGATATTGTCCATATTGCTGAGGCTTTTATTTCTTCAAACCTAGTCTCAGCTTTTCTTTTGCTGTTGTCTACTCCGTCGAACTCACGTTAACGTTAGACAAATGGCGCAAAAAGGTAAAAATGAAAGTGCAATTTTTACCTTTTTGCGCGTTCGTCGAATTGACGCTAATTCATAGAAGTATCGTCCTCATTGTCCGATTCTGCGGTTTCAGATGTTGCAGATGCCAATCCCTCAACATTAGTATCAGTAGCCGTTAACGCCACATCACCATTGAGAGTTTCTGCTTCTTCAATCTCTTCCTCCAACGCAGGTGGAACTAAGGTCGCACCTACGATCACATCGGATGCATCTAGCTTTTGCAGACGCACCCCCCTTGCAGTACGAGATTGACGGGCGATCGCATCGGTACTTTGACGCATGACTATACCGCGACTAGTGACAATCATCAGTTCGTTATTTTCGTCAACTAAACAGAGAGAAGCAAGTTGATCTTGCCCAGACTTGAACTTAGTCACGCGCAAACCTTTACCTGCTCGTTTTTGAATACGGAACTGGCTGACAGGAACCCGCTTACCGTAGCCACCTCTAGTGACAACTAGCACCCAAGGGCCTTGAGCCTTTTCGTTCTCAGCCTCAGTTGTCTCAGTTTCGAGGTTCTCTTCTTCATTGACGATTGCAGTCAAATCAACCTCTTCTTCAGAACCTTCAACTTCCTCGATTTCTGCTAGGCCTGCGGGGAGAATATCCATACTCACGATTTCATCATCGCCAGTCAGACGCATTGATCGCACGCCGCGAGTATCACGACCCATCGGGCGCAACTGCTCATGGTCAGTACGGAAGCGGATCGACATGCCTTGGCGTGAACCGACGATAATTGTGTTATCCGCTTTAGCGCGACGTACCCAACGCAATAAGTCACCTTCTTCCAAGGCGATCGCAATTAGCCCATTGGAACGGATATTGGCAAAAGCTGGCAGTTTCGTTTTTTTGATATAGCCGCCAGCCGTAAGCATAACCAGATATTCATCTTCACTAAACTCGCTGATCGGTAATACTGTGGTAATTTTTTCATCAGCCGCGATCGGCAATAGTTGCACTACGGCTGTACCACGGGCGGCGCGACCTGATTCAGGAACTTCGTAAGCATTAACTCCATAGACCTTACCGCGATCGGTAAAGAAGAGAACTTTGTCATGACTGCGACAAGCGAAGAAATGGGCGATCGCATCATCATCCTTGACGTTGGCGCTAGCTTTGCCGCGTGTGGCGCGATGTTGGGCAGTAAAAGTATCCACAGGCATTCGTTTGACATAGCCTTGCTCGGTCACCATCACAATCGTTTCGCGATTGGCAATCAAGTCAGCAGTGTCAATATCACCTTCATTGGGCAGAATGCGCGAGCGGCGAGGCGTTGTAAATTCAGCCTTGATTGCTTCCAATTCTTCACGGGTAATCGTGAGAATGCGATCGCGATTTGCCAGAATATTTTGCAGATCGGCAATCTTCTCAACTAATTGATTATGCTCATCGTGAATCTTGTCAGCATCCTGAGCTGTTAATCGACGTAACTGCATTGCCAAAATCGCATCGGCTTGAGCTTCTGAAAGCCCATAGTTCTCAATCAAGCCCGCTTTTGCAGAACTACTATCATCGGCTCCACGAATCAGCGCAATGACTGCATCTAAGTGATTAAGCGCAATCAATAGACCTTGTAATAGATGATCGCGTTCTTCGGCTTTATTTAGTTCGTACTGAGTACGGCGCGTAATTACTTCGTAACGGAAATCAAGAAATACTTGCAACGCATGGCGCAGGGTTAGCGTAATTGGTTCACCATCAACTAGGGCGAGCATATTACAGCTAAAGTTCGATTGCAGAGGCGTAGATTTGTAAAGATTATTGAGAACTACTTTTGGATAAGCATCACGCTTTAATTCGATCACCAGACGCATTCCGTCGCGATCGCTTTCATCACGAATATCAGAAATGCCATCAATTTTCTTCTCATTGACCATTTCGGCAATGCGTTCGATCAGAGCTGCCTTATTTGTTTGGTAAGGCATTTCGGTAATGATAATCGCCTCGCGATCCTGCCGCCCAGAAGCAGAGATGGTCTCAAAGTTTGCTACAGCTCGCATGGTCACGGAGCCGCGCCCAGTGGTGTAGGTTTCACGAGCGCCATCAGTTCCTAAGATCAAAGCGCCTGTTGGAAAATCAGGACCTGGAATATATCGCATCAGTTCCAAGTCCGTTAGATTCGGATCGGCAATCAGAGCAACCAATCCATCTACTAACTCACCTAAATTGTGCGGGGGAATATTGGTCGCCATCCCCACAGCAATCCCTGCTGAACCATTGAGTAATAGTTGGGGAATTCTGGCAGGTAATACTAGAGGCTCCTGTTGTGAGCCATCATAGTTGTCACCAAAGTTAACCGTATCGCGCTCGATATCTTGAATCAGACCAACTTGAGAGATGCGGGTCAACCGACATTCGGTATATCGCATTGCGGCGGCGGGATCGTTATCGACTGAGCCAAAGTTGCCATGACCATCAACAAGGCGATCGCGCATCGAGAAGTCTTGCGCCATCCGTACCAGTGCTTCATATACGGCTGTGTCACCGTGGGGGTGATATTTACCGATTACGTCACCAACCACACGGGCGCATTTCCGAAACGGACGCTCGGCGATCAAGCCCAACTCGTGCATAGCGTAGAGAATGCGACGGTGTACGGGTTTGAGTCCATCACGGGCATCGGGCAGAGCGCGACCGACGATCACGCTCATGGCATATTCCAAATACGATCGCGACATTTCGCCGCGTAGGTCTGTGGGAATAATCCGATCTTCTAAGATATCAGTCATATGCTAATCAAATTCTCCTTGCATGGCTTGGTAGTGCTTGTCCCGCGTGCGATCGGCAACTCTTACTAAGTGTCTTACTATTATAAGGCTTTGCGGGGTTGCTTTGCGTCTATACAACCTTTGAGCAAGGAGCTTAACACTTACGAATACAGCAGGTGATTTGGGTCTAGCCAAACAATGTAAAAAATGTCGTCAATGAAAAAGCCGTGTACTCTGCCATGCTCATTGGAAGAGAGAGAAAATTGATAGGGAGTATCCACTAATTGATCTTCATTGGGCAATCCAAATCCGATTTCAGTAGTATCTTGCCATGCGATCGGATGACACCGTAAAGTTTTGCTGCGATTCACTAATAGCTCTTGTACTGACATAGTTGATAAATCCTTTAATCTATCTAGTAAGGCTAGACAGTAAGTAATTTCTTTGTCGCTGCAAGAAAATTTATCATGTCGATTTTGATAATATTTGAAAGAGAAACTAACACCCTGATTTACTATGTTTTTTGTCGGCTTGATGCCAGAATCACGCGACTTCTGTATTTCAATTTTCTTAATCTTCTTTGGCACGAGAGCGATAATACTCCTTCATCCAGTCTTTATCGATTATTTCATTGCAGGGCATATCAGCACGTAATCCCGATCTAGCTAAATTCCAAGGTGCTTCGATATGGGTCATCTGTTCCATCTCATAGGCATCACAGGCAAAGTATTCTTCAGCAACTTCATGTAGAAATTCTTGCGTTGCTTCGGGTAGATTGACCTTTGCATCTTCAGCGATCGCTTGCCAGCCAAAGGGTTTATATTTTTGATAAAGTACGGGGATGACAGG
>JBJTVM010000230.1:0-2446 GCA_046081205.1 Pseudanabaena sp.
CTTAACCAACGTTCAATTCAATTAGAAGCACAGGAGCGGGAACTGCAAGAAGTGATGGCTGGCGAGGGGCGCTATGCCGTTGACATGTTGTCTAACCAGTCCCTTGAAGATGCTTTACGCCTGCAAGAAGCAGAAGTAAGCGGAGCCGAGACTTTAGTTCAGACCATTGCTAAAAATCTTGCTGAAGCTCAATTAGAAGTGCAACTTCAGAATGAGACTATTGATCGCATTACCCAAGAGCAGCGTGTCAAAACTCGTCAACTTGATAAATTGGAAGCTCAAGTACAGGCAAGCCGCGAAGTACAGGGAACCAAAGCCTCACAGGTGGTGATCGAAGCAGATCTGTCAGGGGTATATGGATTAGTCGCTCAATTGGGACTGGTGGAACCTCGCTATCAATTGGCTCTAGAAATTTGTGCAGGTGGACGCTTAGGAAATTTGGTAGTTGAAGATGATGCGGTTGCTGCCGAAGCGATCGCCCTGCTGAAACGCGAACGTGCAGGTCGAGCCACCTTCTTACCTTTAAACAAATTACAGTCGGCTAAGTTTCCTTCACGTGCAGAAGCCCAAAAGCTCGGGGCGATTGACTATGCCTTTAATCTGGTCACCTACGAAGATCGCTATCAAGATGTATTCTCCTTTGTATTTGGGAATACTCTGGTATTCGAGCATCTTGATCAAGCAAGATTTCATATCGGCAAATATCGGATGGTGACATTAGAAGGGGAAATTCTGGAAACATCAGGGGCGATGACAGGTGGTAGTGCTCCTCTACATACCAGTCTCCATTTTGGCAATGCGAAACCTGCGGAATCTTCGGAAACAAAGCAACTGCGCGATCGCCTGTTGGAAATCGATCAGATGTTAGCGCGTCTGAATCAACGTTTGCGTGGTGCATTAACGGGAATTGCTAAATATGAAGAGCAATTGCAAGCAGCAAGAACCACACATCGCGAAGCCCAACTCAAACGTGATCGCATCTACGAACAAATTGAACGCAATAGCCGCGATCGCTCTCGCTTACAAGATCAAATTCAACAAACCCGTACTGCCATTGAGATTGGACAGTCGCAATTAAATACTCTAGATGGAAACATTGCGGAACTAGAAGCAAGACTTTTAGTCAAGCGTGCTGAACTTACGGAACTCGAAAAGTCTGGAACCCATACCCGATGGCTACAAGCTCAAGATGCCCTGCAAGGTCAAGAAGCTCTACTCAATAGTGCCGAAATCGAATTGCGGACTGCCAAGCAACAGTTAGGAGAATTAGAAAATCAGCATAAGCTAGCCTTGGAGAAAATGGCGCAACGTCAAACTCGTCTCCAAGAATTGCGTAGTACCCAAACTGAACTAATTAATAGCACATCACAAATTCAGCATCAAATCAAACAAACGGAAGTAGCGATCGCCTCCTATCAATCTCGATTAGAAGTTCTCGAACAAACCATTGGCTCAGCAAAACAAGAGCGTGATGCTTGCGAGCGATCGCTTCGCGCTCAACAGCAACAACAACAACAGCAGCAATGGCAACTCCAAAAAAACTGTGAACGCCAAACCGAACTCGAACAGCAAATTGCCCAATTCACAGAGCAACTCGATCAAATTGAACTTCCTGATATTGTTCCTGAAGTCCCTGAAACCATGACCCTTGAGCAACTGCAACTAGAGCAACGCCGTTTGCTCAAGCGTATTCAGTCTATGGAGCCAGTGAATATGATGGCGATCACTGAATATGAAGCGACATCTCAACGCCTTGAGGAACTTAGCAACCGTCTGGAAACCCTCAACCAAGAACGGACTGAACTTTTAATTAGAATTGAGAACTTTACAACTTTACGTCAACGCGCCTTCATGCAAGCCTTTGATGCGGTCAATGGACATTTTAAAGAGATCTTTGCCGAACTCTCTGATGGCGACGGTTATCTGCAATTAGAAAATCCCAATGCGCCTCTGAGTGGTGGACTAACTCTAGTTGCTCATCCTAAAGGCAAACAAGTTCAGCATTTAGCATCCATGTCTGGGGGCGAAAAATCTCTCACTGCTCTCAGTTTTATCTTTGCTCTACAACGCTATCGTCCATCGCCTTTCTATGCCTTTGATGAGGTGGATATGTTCCTCGATGGCTCGAATGTGGAGCGTCTATCGAAGATGGTACGGAAGCAAGCTAACCTCGCCCAATTTATTGTGGTCAGCTTGCGCCGCCCGATGATCGAAGCTTCAGAACGGACGATTGGGGTAACTCAAGCAAGGGGTGAGCATACGCAAGTCTTGGGATTAGAACTGCGATCGCCTTCAGTCGCAACTTCATAAAACCAAAGCACAAAATGGCTACGCCATTTTGTGCTTTGGTTTTATGAAGTTGCGACTGAAGGCGATCGCAGATCTAATCCCAAGACTTGCGTATGCTCACCCCTTGCTTGAGTTACCCCAATCGTCCGTTCTGAAG
>JBJTVM010000231.1:0-2713 GCA_046081205.1 Pseudanabaena sp.
GCTGATGTTGTCCAGTGGGTAATAAGCAATAATCATATTTGCCTCAAGGGAAATCATGAGCAAATGTGTCTTGATGCCTTTAGCAGTAATGAAGAATCATTGATCTGGAAGGGATGGCTATTAAATGGTGGTTCTAAAACCCTAGAGAGTTATGGAGCAGGCAATCTGCCAGAGGCACATTTGAAGTGGATGCAACAATTGCCACTTTATATGGATCTGGGTGATGTATGGCTAGTCCATGCAGGATTAAATCCCAATTTACCACTCGAATTGCAGGGGGCGGCTGAGTTTTGTTGGATTCGTGAAGAATTTCATAGTGCCACTGAGCCTTTCTTTGAAGACAAAATTATTATTACTGGTCATACGATTACCTTTGTTTTCCCAGGCGTAAAACCAGGGAATTTAGTATTAGGCAAAGGCTGGTTAGATATTGATACTGGTGGTTATCATCCTAAAAGTGGCTGGTTATCTGCTCTAGATATCGATACAGCAACTGTCTATCAATGTAATACTTTTACCCATGAGTTAAGGGTAAATTCCCTATCCGATATTACGACTGTGATTGAGCCAATGCCAACCCGATCGCAAAGACTTGAAATAGGCAAAACCAACGCCGCAAAGCGACGCTGGTCTTGGGTATAAGACAGGAATATCTCTTAGGGTGACAATAAAATCTGATATAAATCTGGGCGACGATCGCGAAAAAATCCAAATGAAGCGCGATTAAGTCGGACTTGATCAAGATCGAAATGGGCTAAGATCACACCTTCTTCAGTGTCATTTAACTCAGCAACTTTATCGCCACGATGGTTAGCAATAAAGGAATGACCATAAAAAGTTTGATTTCCCTCTAGTCCGATTCGATTAGCCGCAGCTACAGGAATTACATTACTAACGGCATGACCAATCATTGCGCGTTGCCAAGGATCTTTAGTATTTAGATTTGGCTCCTCAGGCTCAGAACCGATCGCCGTTGGATATAACAAAATTTCAGCTCCCATCAATACCATGGCTCTGGCACATTCAGGAAACCATTGATCCCAGCAAATGCCCACACCAATCTTGCCAAAAGCGGTATCCCAAACTTTAAAGCCCGTGTCACCACCACGAAAATAAAACTTTTCTTCGTAACCAGGACCATCGGGAATATGACTTTTGCGATATACACCTAGTAACGTCCCATCAGCATCGACCATCGCTAAACTGTTGTAATAAACTTGCTGTGATCGCTCAAAAAATGAGACAGGGATAACCACATTCAGTTTTTGAGCCAGCTTTTGAAAATGGGCGATCGTTGGATGGTTTTCTACAGGTTGCGCCCAATCAAAAAAGTAATCACGTTCTTCCCGACAAAAGTATGACCCTTCAAATAATTCTGGTGGCAAAATTACCTGTGCACCTTGATAGGCTGCTTTGCTCACTAAGTCGGATATTTTGGTGACGTTAGTAGCTCTATCAGCATTGAGAGATGCTTGAATAACCGCGATCGTGACAGTTTTAGGGGATGACATCAGAATATTAGGATAGAAAAGTTAAAATAGAGTTACGTAGCTGTTGCGCTAAACCCGAAAAAGCGTGAGGTGGCGACAGCTTTATCAATAGCCTAGCGCAGTCAAGAAAAAATTCATGAAAAAACTTGTCATCTTATTGATTCAGTTTTATCGATTGTTTATTTCACCGCTATTTCCACCAAGGTGTCGGTTTCAGCCAACTTGTTCGCAATATGCAGTAACTGCGATCGAGCGCTTTGGTTTAATTAAAGGCGGCGAATTAACTATTAAAAGAGTTTGTAGTTGTCATCCTTGGCATATTGGCGGCTACGACCCTGTCCCAGAATTATTTCCCAAGGATGAATCAGCATCAGTTTAAATAATCTCTAATCAGGCTAATTTCAAACGGACTCCTAGAAAGAGTTTCGTTGCAACTCTTTCTAGGAGTCAAAACAATAAAAGCCTCACTAGCAAAAAATGGTAAGAATCGCTTGTAACTCCTACCATTTTTCGCCATTTACGTTTTACCTCGCACGATGTAAATGATGGCTGGCAACACCAAAAAGATGAGTGGCGTTGCTTGCGCCGCCACTCGTCTTTTTGGTGTTATGTCCTAAGCAAAACTTACATTGCTATATACCGAACTCACGTTTTATTAAATAATCGCAAAATCCTTATGCCTAATTACTTAATGTATTTAATGAACTAGATTTGCACAGAAGCAAATCTTGCATAATCGCCACAACATTATGCAGGGAGATATCGTTACGCCCTAAAAAAGTCCGTAAATCTAATATTGCTTGCTCATATTCTTGATTAAAACGATAAGCAGCGATCGGTTGTAAATCTGTATGAGGTATCTTGTGCACTTTCATGATTCCATTACGCACTGTTCCGATTAGTTCGCGAGAAAGCTGAGAAATAGCTTTTTGTCTTAAATGGCGAAACCCACGGACACTAGTTGCATACATTGTTGGTAATCGATTGAGCGCGTAAGCTGCTACCTCACTTGTATTTAATTGCTGATACAGTTCAGGCGTAGCAGCTCTCTCAATTACTAAAAATACAAGGTGTTCTAATAAATTTATGAGTCCAAGTTGGGCTTCCAAAGTATAGGACTCTAATGCTCTATATTCCATTTCTAAAGCATCCTTTGCCCGTTTCTCCTGAGACCATGAACCTTCATAGGAATTAATATGAAAAGCCCAAGCTTTTTCTAATTC
>JBJTVM010000232.1:0-2698 GCA_046081205.1 Pseudanabaena sp.
AAAACGCTCTCCCAGCAAGCCTCCCCCGTTCGTGGGTGATGGCGACGTGGGTGGGGGGAAAAGTTGAGTGGGGCGGGATGTTTAGATATGGAGATCTCTTCTCTCGCGCAGAGACTTGTAGACTGTAACAGATAAGCATTACAGCCCAATATTAAGCTTTTGTTACAATCCCATTTCTACGACATAATCAGCCTTCCAGCGCTTTTGTTACCTGTCACCGAGGGCAAGATGTTCATGTAGGGGCAGAGCATTACCGCCACAATCTATAAATTTTCAGATTCGTCTAAATCGGTAATGCTCTGCCCAAAGCCTCAAACATTTACCGACAAATCCCAAGCCGCCCAAAACCTCAAACATTTACCGACAAATCCTCAAACCGCCCAAAACCTCAAACATTTACCAATAATCCCCAAACCGCAGTCATGAATTATCGGTAACAGCGAAGAGGGTAGAGCATTTGCGGATTGAGATCTTAGTGGAGAGTTGCGAGATGGTGGCGCAAATGCTCTACCCCTACAGCCTACAAACAATTTTTTCCTTTTGCTTTTTTACTTTTTCCTTGTCTCACCCCAACATCATCAAAGCAATTTTAGGGTTCAGAGCATTAGCGCCCACAAATTTGATCGCCACTGCCAAAATTTCGGCATTTTCTGCTTCCCAACTGTCCCAAGGTAGCCCCATCTGACCCTTACACCTTTTCTTCGGACTGCCTCGCGCAATTCCTAGCCCTGCGAGTAACTTGCTACCCCATTGCCTTTTAATTTCAGGTTTTGGCTTCGGTCGATATTTCTCGCAAAACTTTTTATAACGATCCGCGCATTCCTGCAAACTCTTACCCAAAGACAAAAAAGCAGGATGCCACTCCGTCAAACCATCATCAGTTAGCCTTTCATAGGAGCCATAATTACTAAAATCATAGAAAAAACCACGCTGAAAACCCGCCGCCTTGGGGTTCGCATGAATATATCGCAAAGTATTTAGAGCCCTTTGCCGATCGCTATTAGGAAACCCAGTACTGTGATAGCGCTTTTCCCAAAAATGCCCCGTGCGATTGAGCATCTTGTTAAAACACATGGCGCTATACCAATTGAGCCAGTGCATAATTTTGGGTAACTCTTCCACAACTTCAGGCTCAAGCAAGTAATGAATGTGATTGCTCATGATGCAGATAGCATAGAGTTTGAGCTTATACTTCTCCTTCAACTTCTGAATCGCATAGAGTAGTACCTTCCGACATTCCAACCGAGTCAATCGAAATTCGCGATTATTACACCGCACCGTAACGTGATAGCAGTATCCAGATATTAGTTCACGCGGGTTTCGAGCCATGTTTGTCAAGGAAAAATTAAAAAGGAAAAAGGAAAAAATAAGATTTAGATAAATTGAGATTTTTTTAGTATGGTTGGTTAATACAAAAAGAAATTTTTACTTTCTACTTGCAATGAAGCTAACTCCATACTTTGAAAAAATAGTCATCAACAAGCGCTTAGAGATTAGCTTAGATTGGTGCGATCGCGTAATTGCAAATCCCCTAAAGACAGAATCACAACCAGATGGCAGAATTCGTCATTGGGGTATAATTGCTGAAGCTGATAACCGAGTTTTGAGAGTTGTCACATTAGATGATGGTGAAACAATTCACAACGCATTCTTCGATCGCAATTTTCGTAAACAATTAGAAAGAGAAGCAAAACAAATATGAAAATTCATTACTTTGCAGATACAGATACACTCTTCATTGAACTAAGCGATCGCCCTAGTGTCAGAACTGAAGAAATTAACGATCTAGTGACCGTAGACTTTGACATAGAAGAAACATTAGTGGGAGTTACTATTGAGTCAGCAAGAAATCAAGTAGATCTTAACTCAATTAATATTTTGACCAACTTAGAACTTAAAGCACTGCAACCAGTGTAAAGCGCTATTGGCAGGAGGAAAACAATGAAAGTTAAATATGATGCAGAAGCAGATATTCTCATTTTTATTTTAAAGGAAGACTTTCCATACAACGCCATATCAGAGCAAGGCGGCGTAATTGTGAGTTATAACGAAGCCGATGAACCCATTAGTATAGAGTTCCTAAATGCTTCTAAACGTCAACTGTTTAATCCTAACGAAACTAATTTAGTTGTTTCAAGATAATCAACAGCTTTTGATGCTGCGTAAAGGTTGTAAAAATCTGGAACGCTAACAAAATCAATTAGTTTATGTCGGTTGGAAACGCAATGATATAAGAGATTATGGATGTTTATTACATCTGGATATAAAGGATGGAAAGATTTGGATTCAATATGATGGTACTGAAGGTGGTATTGCCTACGAGTTAGTGAAATTAGGTGTACCTAACCAAGATATAGTTTTAGGATTTCAACCTTCTAGAGTTCGTTCTGCAACTGAGTTTGCTGTAGGTTAGTAACCTGTAAAAATTTAAGTTAAATACGATGCAAAAACAAATATTCTCATAATGATTGCCTGAAAAAATTTATAACTTTGCAAAAAGAAGCGCGATCGCCATCAAAGATCAAGGGCAAATGACAACTTAATTTACTACTGGGGCAAAAAATTAGGGTCAGAAAATTTTTAATCCTGTTAGACTAGACAGGGCGCGAAATTGTCTAGATCAGCAAATTCATACGCCAAACTTAACTCTTGAAAGACTTTCGGATAATTACCACTATGTTTTGGGCGGATAAATTTG
>JBJTVM010000233.1:0-3921 GCA_046081205.1 Pseudanabaena sp.
GCCCGCCAACGGCGGGCTTTCAAAAAACCTGTTCTTAAACAATGAGAATTTTTGATCTTAACTAGTAATGTGATAGTCAAAAAACAAAAGGAGAAAACTAAAATGCTGACAAAAGCGCAAGTGATTCAGGAAATAGAAGATACTCCTGCATTTATGCTGAAAGAGATATTTAACTTCATTCAATTTATGAAGTCCAAACAACCACAAATTGACTTTATGGAATTTGCAGGTATTGCTTCCGATGCAGAAGATATCATGCAAGAAATCGTCGAAGAAGCCGAAGTCAATCGTCAGCTTGACCTGCATAGAATGGATAGTCTATGAAAAAAGCACTACTCGATACAAATATCATTTCTTACTTCTTGCGTGGAAATCCTTTAGTAGTCGAAAATTTTCGACTTTATCGACAACATTATTCATATCTCTCATTCTCAATCTTTACCTACTATGAAATCAAAAGCGGATTGCTTTACAAAGATGCTCAAAGACAAATGCAGCAATTTGAACGTCTTGCTGAAATAAGCGAAATAATTCCCTACGATCGCGAAATTGCCAATACCACTAGCCAAATTTACAACCATCTAAGAACAAGAGGCTTAGCAGTTGCTCCCATCGATCTATTTATTGGAGCTACGGCTGTCTATTGCGATTACCGCCTGATTACAAACAACACAAAACACTTCCAAAACATTCCTGATCTCGATTATGCTGATTGGTCTCAATAAAAAAGAGAGGTGGCGCATTGCGCCACCTCTCTTTTTTGTTTTTTACTTTTCTGTCATTCTCCATACACCATCCCAGTCATCTTCAGGCGCATTGAGTAAAAAATGCTGACAACGAGAGATATGAATATTCGCCGCTTTGTTGTTTTTGTCGAGTTCTAGCACCTCGGCAAACTCCGCAACAGCCTTACTGAACTTCCGCGCCAGGTAATGCTCACGGGCTGCATGGTAATGCTCAATAATCCGAGTTTGGATCTCGGGCAGTGGGTCAGATTTTAAGCCGATTAATTCATACACACTTACAGGTTGATTTTTGCCCTTTACTTGAATCCGATCAAGTTCGCGTACCCAAATGCGATCGCTACAGAGATTGTAAGTAGTTTCACTGATGATCGCATCTGTACCATATTGCTTACTTGCGCCCTCTAGCCGTGAACCAAGATTTACCCCATCGCCGATCGCTGTAAATTCCATGCGTCTGGTAGAGCCAATATTGCCGCTGATCACTGTATCAGAGTTAATACCGATGCCAATTTTGATCGTCGCCATATCAATCTCTTTTTGACTTTGAGGCTTCAGCTTTTCGAGTCTCTTTATATTAAACTCAGTTAAACGATGGCGCATATCGATCGCTGTCTGCACAGCCATCCATGCATGATCGGGAATTGGCAAGGGCGAACCAAACACCGCCATAATCGCATCACCGATGTATTTATCCAGCGTGCCTTTGTAATTAAAGACTGCTTCCACCATCGTCTCAAAATATTCGTTCAACATCATTACCACGTCTTCAGCAGCAAGGGACTCTGTCAGTGTGGTGTAGCTGCGAATATCTGAGAATAGTACGGAAACCTCTTTGCGATCGCCGCCCATCTTGGCATCACCGCCAGCAAGAAGCTGTTCAGCTAGCTCTTGGGTCATGTAGCGATACATCGTACTCTTGAGCCGCTTCTCTTGGCTGATATCTTCCATAACAACCAGTGCGCCGCGCACGCCTTCACCCTCGTCTCCTTCAGACATAGTGTTGATGGAAATATTAATGCTGTGCAGCTCGCCATCAGTAGAGCGAAGGGTTTGATCAGGATAATATTGCTTGCGACTTTTTTCATCAACGCCTTCTAAGCTCGTATCAAACCATTTAGTGAAGTTCGCCTTTTCAATATTGAGCAGTTCATACACGGATTGCCCCTCTAACAAGGCATTTCCAACCCCAAGGAGGTCATAGGCGCGTTCATTGGCGGCGATAATCTTGCCATGTTTATCCGTAGAGATCACACCATCGGAAAGACTTCGCAAAATGTCTTTTTGCATTTGCTGTTCTTGCTTCACCTTGGCGAATAACTTGGCATTTTCTAGCGCCACACCTGCTTGAACGTTGAAGACCTTCATGAATTCTTCATCATTGCTATTAAAGCTTGCCTTAAATCTTTCAGGGGAATCTGGCCATGTGTGGGGATCATATTCAGGAAAATCACCACGTTGAATCTTATTTACTAATTGAGTAACACCAATTAACTCTTTGTTGGAGTTGAAAATTGGCATACAAAGCAAACTACAGGTGCGATAACCATTAGCCTGATCGAATTTTTTAGAATTGTCGGCATCAGGATGCTCGTAAAGGTCAAAGGGAATATTTAAGACTTCACCTGTAAGAGCCACCCGACCCGCAAAACCTACACCCATCGGGACGCGCAATTCCTTGGTTAGCCCATACTGATCGACTATTTGTGTCCAGAGATCATTGCGATCGCGATCAATTAGCCACAATGTACTGCGATCGGCATTCATCAATAACTTGGCTTCGTCCATCACCTTTTTGAGGGTAGCCTCTAGATCCAAACTTTGTCCTAGAGACATGGCTGCTTTCATCAGGGCATCGGCAGCTCGTTGTTTTTGGGCGGCTGCATAAAAAGCCTGTGAGCTTTCTAAAATTAAGCGCATTGAAGGAGCAAATTGGGCAAATAGAGCCTGATCTTCTTCCGTAAACCCGATGCGATCAACATTTTCTTCGAGGGGCACAGAGGGATTGTTAATTCGTAACTTATTAATTAACTGCACCACCGCAACCAGTTGATCGTTATCGTTCAGTAGGGGCATGGCGAGCATGGAGTAGGTGCGATAACCAGTACGCTCAAACTGCCTTTTAGCCTGGGACGATCGCGGATCTTCGAAAAAGTCAAAAGGGATATTGACGATGTGACCATAGGTAGCAACTTCACCAGCAATGCTAGTTGGTTCTGTCGATATCCGAATTTCAATATTTTTGCCATCTTCACTAGGCACATTCGTCCAGAGTTGATTTTTATCGGCATCTAATAAAAAAATTGTAGTGCGATCGGCTGAGAGCAATTCCCCAATTTTGCCGCGAATTGCTTGCAGCATTTCATCAAGGATCACATCAAAGTCGGTGTTGAGCATTCCGAGGGTCTGATTGACGATCCTCAGCCTTTGCTCAACGTCATTAACAACTTGGCTAAATTTTTCGGGAGTAAGTGGTGCAAGCACAGAGGCAAAGTTGCCGCCTGAGGCTACAGCTAAAGCACCAGAACGACGATCAGGACTACGTTGAAAATTTGATCTAGATTGGGCTAGATTGCTGTGCTTCTCAGATGAAGTTTCGCTGGAAGATGAACTTTCTGTAATTATCTCGATTGTTGCCTCAATCGTAGCGTTGGTATCTATGGGGGATGGTACACGAGAAGAGGGTGATGGTGTCATATCAGCACTAAGATTTTCGGTTTAGTCCCAACTTTTTAAGAGTGTTGATGCTTATCGAAGCACTCTTGTTCCACTTGCACTGTTACTAAAGCGCTTTGCGCTTACTTAAAATCCAGAAATATTTTTGAAAATGTTGCTTAGCGCAACTTTCAAAAATATTTCTGTACTACTCAAAGCCTCAATAGGCTGTATTGAGTTTATGCAAAGCTAATTTCGTCAAATTGAAAAATTTATCTTAGCACTCCTCAGATTGAGATCGCAAACCTAGAAACTATAGGCGGAGCGAATAAACGTCTTAAGTAAATCAACAAGACTGCGCCGCTGTCTTGTTGATTTACTTAAGAAAACGTGAGTTTGATATCCCCATTTGCGGCGTGCTTCGCACGCCGCAAATGGGGATATCAAACTCACGTTTTCTTAAGTAAATCAACAAGACAGCGGCGCAGTCTTGTTGATTTACTTAAGACGTTTATTCGCTCCG
>JBJTVM010000234.1:0-1119 GCA_046081205.1 Pseudanabaena sp.
TCTCAGTGAAGATACTATTCCTAATCAATTGGGTAAACCCTCTAATTCTCCTACTTTGCGTTGGGTCTTTCAATGTTTTATGGCGGTTCATTTAGTTTCTTTTCAGGGCTTCACTCAAGTTGTTAATTTGTCTCCTCTTCGCATTCACATTTTGAATTTCTTTTCTCCTGCCTGCCAACGCTACTATCTGCTCCCTGTCCCTGTTTCATGATTTTTCTCTCTTTCCATTACGAGCGGAATGTGGGTCATACCAATTCACAAAAGTGTGGCAACACTTCTGTGAATTAAACGCCAAACCCTGTAAGGGGGGTGAAAGCACAAAATGGCTATGCCATTTTGTGCTTTGGTATTACAGACCATTACCGATCGCAAAAAATGCTGACCAATAATTTGGATGATTAAATTCCGATGATTTAATTAGAGAAATTTGCGCTCGTTGTAATGCTTCAGTAACCGTGACATCACCTTTTTGTAACTCCCTATAAAATGCTGCCATCAGAGCCTGTGTACCTAAGTCATTAACTTTCCAGAGTGAGGCGATCGCATTTTTTGCTCCCGCTTTTTGGACTTGATAGCCAAATCCTAATATTTCTACCCCATCACCGAGGTCGCCTAAGCCTGTCTGACAGGCACTAAGGACGATCAAATCGATATTCGGAATCTGCCAATCAGCAATCTCATTGAGAAATATTTTGTCGCCATTGCCGAAGATGATGAAGGACTGATCGGGAGTACCTTTATTAAATTCGGCATGGGTAGCGAGATGGAGAAGATTATGATTTTTGAATTTGGATTCGATCGCTTGCCGACTAAATTGATCTTCGATGAGGGTGACTGAGTTATTGAATGAATTGGCAATCATTTGGACTTCTGTAAGCGTGGCAGGTAACCCATCTTGTCCAAACTTTTTATCGCCAGCTTTACCACCAAATGCTCCTGCGAGGATGTTGGGTAGAATTTTGGGATTTGATGCAAAGTCAAAGAGGCTGTAGGCGATCAGGTTACTAATTTGATATTTCTCTGCTAGCCATTGTTTGCCGTCATAGAGTGCGGCAATGGGGATATATCGCAGTTGTCCATCGGGGGCATAGAGGATCGTTTTAGCGTTGAATTGAACAA
>JBJTVM010000235.1:0-1326 GCA_046081205.1 Pseudanabaena sp.
TTCAATTTCGATCGCCTGTTGTTGCATTTTTTTGAAGACGTTATAAAAGCCATTGGCACGAGATGGCGTAAGGCTGGCAACTAAACCTGTATCTTTAATAAAATCGGGGGTGAGCAACTCAATTTCCTTTTTGGGTTAAGCCACCCATACAGACCGATAGCAACCCGACAAATCCTTTACTAATCAAAGCATCCGAGTCACCTGCAAATACGACTCGCTCGTTGGCATCTAGTTTCGCTATCACATATACCTGTGATACACAGCCCTGCACTTTGTTTTCAGGGGTTTTGAGAGTTTCGGGAAATGCTTCGAGCTTCTTCCCGTATAAAATCAGTTGCTCATAACGTAGTTTCGGATCGGAGAGCCTCTGAAATCGCTGGACAATGCGATCGATGGCTTCAGGTAAATGGGTCGGGCTTGACATTAGCTTTGGAAATATTTGGCGATGATTTTCAAGATTTAGACAGAAAATCTTAGATCTATTCCAGTTTAAAGGATCTGATCGCATCTTGTGGGGCGATCCACCTATCTGAGAATAGTTTTTGCATAAGACAAAAACTATTCTCAAGTTTGAACCTTTTGGCTTGAAGCAAATGTCTAAATCAGCGTAAATCGTTAAACAGTTAATTAAGGCGATCGCCACAGGTGACATCATGAAAAGCTTCATTCTCCCAATCCTTGCAGCTACCTCAGTGCTCAGCACCCTCAACCTTATGAGTCCAAGCTCCGCATCCGCAGGTCCGATCCATGAACGCCAAGTTAATCAACAGGAGCGCATCTATAAGGGTGTGCAACAAGGCACAATTAGCCCCTTGGAATATAAAAAATTAGAGGCAAGAGAGGCAAAAATTGCTGCTCAACGTCGTGTCTATCTCAAGGATGGTGATTTGAGCGGTAAAGAAGCTATCCGTTTGAATAATGCTCAAAATCGTACTTCGAGAGCAATCTATCGTGATCGCCATGACTAAGAGTAACTGTGAGCTTCGCGGACACTTACTCTTTTAGCGAAATTTTTAAAAGTGTTGCTTCGCAACACTTTTAAAAATTCACTGGGTTGTACTTGAACATAACGGGGTATATTTGCGGGGTGAAATCCGAATAGAGACAACGGTTAGCTTTTATGACATATCAGTACAATATGATGAGAGTAAACCGTAAAGATAAACTATGATCCCAACCGTAATTGAACAGTCTGGTCGTGGCGAAAGAGCCTTTGATATTTTTTCGCGTCTACTGCGGGAGCGGATCGTATTTTTGGGGCAACAGGTTGACGACAGTATTTCTAATATCATCGTTGCTCAGTTGCTTTTTCTTGAAGCCGATAAT
>JBJTVM010000236.1:0-2915 GCA_046081205.1 Pseudanabaena sp.
GCAGGAGCCAAATCATGCAAACAGTCTGGCGAAATTAAAGTAAATTGACCATCTTGCTCAGAAACTGCACAAAGCCCCGCCCTCAACACCAGATCCTTACCTTTCTGCTGTCCCTCAATCTGCACCTCCAAGAAATGAATCCGATAAGGGCGATCGGTATCTGCATCGATAAATACGGCTGATTGCGATCGGATCGCCGCATCAAGCTGATGATCTAGTCTTTCCGCGATCGCCGCAAATAACGGATGCCCTGGGGATAATAATTCTGCATCGGAATGAGAGTTCTGCTCGAGATGCTCCTTATAAAAAGTCAGCTTGCTATAATTTTTCTTAGCCGTCCCCAAAATCCGCACCGAATCCAAATTATTTGAGCGATATTCCTCCTTCACATAGGGTACACGCCACAACCCATCGGCGCGAGTTTCCAGATTCACAGCCAAAAAGTCACAAGCCCGCTTAAAAAACTCTTCAATATAGCGCGGCATCAAGCGTTGCTCTTCGGAGCGATATTCTTGATTTTTAGTACGGCGAATCTTCGACAAATCCACATTCTTAGACAGCGCAATTCCCGTTGCGACCTCCAAAGCCTCAATTCTTTTGGGATCGATCCGTTCAAGCTGCTCTAACACTTCATGCTCACTCGCCTTCGTGTAAGTAGCCTCACGAATTAACTCCTCAAAATGAATATCATTAAGCTGCAACAACTGACCAATCACATCAAACACGCGATCGCCCAAAGCATTACGAATTTCTTCTAATTTCTTCAGCAGCTTTTGCAATACCCGCCCTTCGACAGTATTCACCGCCACAAAATTAAAAATATAGCAATCGCGCTTTTGTCCGATTCGATGGATTCGCCCCATACGCTGCTCTAGACGATTGGGATTCCAAGGCAAATCGTAATTAATCAACAAATGGCAAAATTGCAAATTAATTCCTTCTCCCGCCGCCTCTGTCGCCAAACAAATTCGCTTGTTCAGCCTAAAGTCATGTTGCGCCGTTTGGCGATCGACCGCACTCATGCCACCATGAATCGTGCAAGTGCTATAGCCCCAGTCCTCAAGATTGCGCTGTAAATAATCCAACGTATCGCGATGTTCCGTAAAAATTAACAGCCTGCCCGATTGATCCTTAAGCTCCGCAAACTCAGCAAGCTCCAAGCAATCCCTCAGCTTATTCAGTTTCATCTCCGTACCAGTAGCGATCGTTTTACTCGCTAACTTCACCAACCGATCTAGCTCTCTTAGTTCCTCCCGCAACTGATCCAGCCGCTCTGCTACAGTCGATTCGATCGCATAATCTTCCAGTTCATCCTCATCACAGTCATCACTATCCTTCTCACTATCCACCACCCGACCTAAATTTTGCAATCGCGTATACTGTTCATCAACAGACAGATTCTCTAATTCATCGAGCAGATCTGTAAATCTTTTATATCTTCGCTTTAATGAGCTAGAAATCGCATTCAAGCTACTCGCCAATCGTCGCTGCAACACCGTCCGCGCCAGAGCCACCGCCGCCTGCTTGCGTCCCTTGGTTTTACCTAGATATTTATTAATATATTTCGTAACTTCTGAATACAGATGCTCTTCCGCAGTCGATAGCTCAAAGGTCGTTGTCTTTGAAAAGCGCTCTTTAAATAACTTGCGCCCATCAAAATCCTTGAGTTCCTCCTTAATCCGTCGCAAAAACCAAGGACTATCTTCTAAGCTCAACATCTCAGGATTAAGCTGATCAGAAATAAACTGCTCAGGATCGAGCAATCGCAAAAAATTATGAAACTGATCGGTATTTCCCTGATGCGGTGTCGCCGTAAGCAATAAGATCCTTTCCGTTACTACCGATAAATCCTCAACTAATTTGTAACGCCCCGTTTTTCGGAGTTCATCTCCTAGCGATCGCGCCGAACACTTATGCGCCTCATCGACAATCACCAAATCCCACTCCACCTGTAAAATTCCTGCGGCAATATCCTCCCGTTTCGCAAAATCAATCGAAGCAATACATTGCCGAAATCGCTCCCAAGTATTCCCCGCTAACTGTCCCTTTGCCAAATTAGAATTAATAATCTCAAAAGTTTCCGAAAACTTGCTGCGTAACTCATCCTGCCACTGCACCGTCAAAGGAGCAGGCGCAAGAATCAAGATCCGTTCCACCACCCCGCGTAGTTTTAATTCCTTCAGTAACAACCCGCCCATAATCGTTTTCCCAGCCCCAGGATCATCTGCCAACAAAAATCGCAATCTCACCTGCGGCAAAATTCGCTCATACACAGCTTCTAACTGGTGTGGTAAAGGTCTCACACCGCTAAGACTCACCGCAAAATGGGGATCATAAGCATAGGAAAGTTTAATCCTTGCCGACTCAATAAACAGAAAAAATTGGTTCGCATCAATCGGCGCTCGATCAATTTGTTCTTGGCTATCTAAAACTTGTTCAATATCTGCGGCGGCGATCGTTGCTTCCCTAAGTTCGCCCTTCTGAGTTCTTACCCGCAATAAAATCGTATCTTCAAAAAACTTAGCCGACTCAACCGTGACTAATCCCGTAAATTGCCCCGCGATCGCAATCCGTTTCCCAATAAGTTTATCGATCATATATTTTGAAGTTGTTTTACCAAAAAATAGTAAATGCTAAAAAATAGCAAAAAAAAGAGTTCTCACTGAGAACTCTTTTTTGTAATTACCGTTTCGAGTATTGAGGAGCTTTACGAGCTTTCTTGAGTCCGTATTTCTTGCGTTCCTTACAACGGGGATCGCGAGTCATGTAGCCTTCAACCTTAAGTGGCTTACGGTTTTCGGGAGCAAGCTCACACAATGCACGAGCAACACCTAAGCGAATTGCAGCAGCTTGACCAGTTACACCGCCACCATGAGCATTGACCAAAACATCGTACTCATTTTCCAAGCCCAAGG
>JBJTVM010000237.1:0-4039 GCA_046081205.1 Pseudanabaena sp.
TTTGCTTTGCATTTGCTATAGTACAGCCTGTTGAGGCTTTAAGTAATACAGAAAAAATTTTGAAAGCGTCGCTTCGCGACGCTTTCAAAATTTTTTCTGGGGTTTAATTTAGCGCAAAGCGCTGTATAGCCAAGCTTAACAGGGAGATGCGGCGCTTTACAACGCTTATCCCTGTTAAGCTTGACAGCAATTGTGGTTCATTTGATCTCAAAACTAGGCAGGGAGTAAAAAGAATCCACCACTCAATCAATCCATTCGTTTAGTCAATCCATTCGTTGTCTAATTTTTGATCTCGCAACAAGATGCGATCAAAGCCTTCGCTGAGAGTAGGCGGATTATAGGACAGGGTGCGATACATTTCTACTACGACATCTTCAGGGACTACGCGATCGCGTACCTCATTACGGGATAGGCAAATCCAGAGCGGTACATCTAGCCAAATACCCGTAATTGGCTTAAACCCGTAAGCCTTAGCAAGGGCAATAACATCTTTGCGATACTCGCGTTTATAATTTGTGGCATCATATATTACAGATTGTTGCGATTTTGCGGCATTGGCAAATGACTGTTGTACCTCCCCCCAAATCTCAGTCCAATCTCCCTGCGTAGCTGCTGATCCATAAAGTGAAGCGCGAATGCGATCAGGGCTGATTAACTGAGTTGCACCATAGGTTAGGCTGCTACTATTCTGACCAGAAGCATACAACATCTTCTCAGCAAGGCTAGATTTGCCACTAGCGGGTACACCAATTAGGATAATTACACTTGCCATGCGATCGCCGTAAAAAGCTATAGATCAAGTTTAAGATTTTCAGCGTCTAAGGCGCTAAAAATCTTAAACTTGAATCGCAACCTCTCAAATAAACTCTAATACACCTGAAATATGTCCACACTTTACGATTTCCAGATTACTAACATTGACGGTCAACCAGTCGATCTCTCTCAGTACAAAGGCAAAGTCGCCTTAGTTGTCAACGTTGCCTCCAAATGTGGCTACACCAAGCAATACAAAGGACTAGAATCTCTTTATCGTGAATACAAAGACAAGGGATTTGAGATTCTTGGCTTTCCTAGTAACGACTTTGGAGCGCAGGAGCCAGGGACTGAGGCAGAAATCAAGAGCTTCTGCTCTCTCACCTACGATGTCACCTTTGCAATGTTTAGCAAGGTAAAAGTAAGTGGTAGTGGCATGACAGATGCTTACAAATACCTCACTGAAACTACAGGTAGCCAAGTAAATTGGAATTTCAATAAGTTTCTAGTTAATAAAGAAGGTCAAGTGGTGAAATACTACCCTTCTAGCGTTGCACCTGAAGATGCACAGTTGCGCAAAGATATTGAAGCACTCTTGGGCTAGATTTGACAGCACTTTGCTTCACTGTTGATTTTGGGCAGTGTAATACCAGCAATTCTCATTATTAAAATCGGTTTTTTGAAAGCCCGCCAATGGCGGGCTTTCAAAAAACTGATTTTGGTGTTTCCAGCGCCTAAGGCGCTGGAAACACCAAAATCGGTTTCATAATTAGAATTGCTGGTGTAATACAAAAGCACAAAATGGCGTAGCCATTTTGTGCTTTTGTATTAGAGAAGTGTTTAAGCTCACATAGCAAAGACCGATACTTCGGTAATCTAGTAGGTAAGTGATTTTACGCAAGACGAAAGATTTGCTCCTATGACCAGAACCAAGAAAGATTTAGTTAAGAAAGATGTAGATAGTTCTCCAGAAGAAGTTGACACAATCAAAACGACTATTGCATCAGGAGAAATCTTAGAATCTTTGCCAGAGAGCATTGGTAAGCAAGATGCCAAGCCAGTTGATCGCTCCATGTATTTTTTTAATCGCGAACTAAGCTGGGTAGCTTTTAATAAAAGAGTTTTAAGTGAAGGCATTGACTCACGAACTCCACTCTTAGAACGCGCTAAATTTTTCGCAATTTTTAGTACTAACCTTGATGAGTTTTTCATGGTTAGAGTTGCAAGGGTGAAGAAAAAGCTTTCAGAGCAGATGGGCATTATTTCCGATGATGGGCTAAATCCCGAAAAACAGTTGCAAGTGATTCGGGAAGCACTTGTTCCATTGATTACTATGCAACATGAGTTTTTTGAAAATACCCTACGTCCAGAATTACATAAACATGGAGTAAAGCTCCTTGACTACAAGGATATTGATAAGAAACATCAACGGTATCTCAAAACCTATTTTCAAGAAAAACTATTTCCTGTACTCACTCCCTTAGCAGTCGATCCTGCTCACCCATTTCCTTACATCTCTAACCTGAGTCTAAATTTAGTCGTGATTGTACGTGATCGCGACACTAAGGAAAAGAACTTTGCGCGGGTAAAAGTGCCAAATGTATTACCCAGATTTGTCAAAATTCCTGAAACTGATGATCATACATTTGTGCCTTTAGAACAGGTCATTGCCCATAACCTTGAAGCTTTATTCCCAGGAATGGAGATTCTCAGTTATTATCCATTTCGGATTACCCGCGATGCAGAACTGGACATTGAAGAAGAAGAAGCTGATGACTTGATTTCGGCTTTGCAAGAAGAGCTACGCAAGCAAAAGTTTGGTTCAGTTGTGAGAATGGAAATTGCTAGTGATATTCCTCCAGAAATCCGCAGAGAGTTGATTGAGCAATTGGGGATTACTGAGGCTGATGTTTATGATATTCCAGGACTAATTGGTCTGGGAGCCTTAATGGCGATCGCTTTTTTGCCAATGTCTGAACATCAGGATAAGCCTTGGAAATCAGTGACTCACCCTCGCTTAAAGGAAAGTGATGAAGAAGATAAAAATATTTTTGACACTATTCGCGAAGGTGACTTTCTCGTTCATCATCCATATCAATCATTTACTACCACAGTACAGAGATTTATTGAAGAAGCTGCAAATGATCCAAATGTATTGGCGATTAAACAAACTCTCTATCGCACATCTGGAGATTCCCCAATTGTCCATGCCCTGATTCGGGCGGCCGAGAATGGCAAACAAGTTGCGGTGCTAGTAGAACTAAAGGCAAGATTTGATGAAGCAAACAACATTCTCTGGGCAAAGAAGCTGGAAAATGCGGGAGTGCATGTAGTTTATGGGTTGAAAAATCTCAAGACTCACACCAAGACAGCTTTAGTTATCAGACAAGAAGGCGATCACCTAATTCGTTATTTACATATTGGTACTGGCAATTACAATCCCAAAACGGCAAGATTTTACAGCGATCTAGGTATTTTTAGCTGTAATGACGATTTGGGTGCAGATTTGACGGACTTGTTTAACTATCTCACTGGATATTCCCGCCAAAGTGAATACCGTAAACTTCTAGTTGCACCCGTGAATATGCGAGAGAAGTTCTTAAAACTGATTCAACGTGAAATTGAGCATCAAAAGCAGGGCTATCCTTCCTATATCATTGCCAAAATGAACTCGCTGGTTGATCCTGAGATTATCTCAGCTCTATATGAGGCTTCGCAGGTTGGTGTGAATATTGATCTCATCATTCGAGGAATCTGTTGTATTCGTCCCAAGGTTAAGGGTTTAAGCGATCGCATCAGAGTAATTAGTGTGATCGGACGCTTTCTAGAACATTCACGGATCTTCTACTTCAGTAATGGAGGAGAAGAGCAGGTTTACATCGGTAGTGCCGACTGGATGCCTCGTAACCTTGATGCGCGTGTTGAGGTGATTACCCCTGTTGAGGAAGGATCTTTAGTTAAAGAGCTTAAGCAGATTCTAGAGATTGTCCTTGCTGACAATCGTCAAGCTTGGGATCTCAAGGCAGATGGAACCTATATCCAGAGAGTTCCTAATGATGGAGAACCTGAAATGAGTTCCCAAAAGCATTTCATGTCACAGGGCAGACCAGAATTTGCATAATAAAATGATTTAGACAAATACAGCGCTATGCGCTAAATTAAAACCCAGATGAACTTTTGAAAGCGGCGCAAAGCACCGCTTTCAAAAGTTCATCTGTAATACTTAAAGCCTCAACAGGCTGTAATTGTTATTGTTGCTGGCAAAACTCTCTGAGTTATAGCCTTT
>JBJTVM010000238.1:0-13017 GCA_046081205.1 Pseudanabaena sp.
ACAAGGTTGATACATAAGAGTGGGGGTAAGTCAGGAGATTTTAACGCGCCCAAAGACGAATACGGCGATCTCTAAAAGCGGCACTGGTCAGCTAATGAGGGATAGGTGCTGAAACGTCCATTTCAAGCCGATAAAAAAGGCGGAAATACGTCGATCACGTTTTAGATGACCAGTGCCCTAAAAGCAAAAGCCAAGAGAATCAAGGCTTCTACTTTTAAGCTGCTTTATGACCTGCGATCACAATTAGTTCGCGGATTTTGACTTCAGTTAATTGACTTTCAATATCTAAAGACTTAGTTGTAAAGTCACCTGTGATTATAGCCGATGCATCAACAGATTGGATTGCTTTGGTAATAGTTTCAATACAACTAGCGCAACCAATGGAAGGAACGGATAGCGTTAAATTCATAAATAATTAATATAAAGGTATAGCGATTTCAATTATAGTTGAGTCATGAAGACTGAACTATTGTCTCTATGTTTTATACCAATTCATAAAAGTGTAGTTACACTTTTATGAATTAAAAATTGAATTAAAAATCTAATTCAGTAGTTTTTTTTAACACAGAATTTTACGTTACTTTGTGTTTTAGGAGCAAGTTAGTAGCTTGCAACTTTTAACCATTTTCTACGCCATTGTAAAGCTTCATCATTTCCACAAAGAGTTCTTTTAGCAGCCTTAATGATAAGAACGATAAGTTAATAGTTGTGATGTTAGGTAGATAGCAACTATGCAAAATATCCTAGATTATGTTCAATGCGGCATTTTTGTTTTGACTATTGAGTCAAATGAGTCAAACTTGCAAGTATCAGATGTAAATGATCAAGAACATCCAGCATTTACATTGCGATTTGCAAGCGCCAATCTTAACTTTGTCCATCTCATTTTTGGGGAACGTAGTATCGATCAAGAAGTTGATCTAGTTGGCTTGCAGCCAAAAGAATGTTTACCATTAAAATTCGCTCAGTTATTGAATGAGCATGTTAGTCAGTGCTTGCAAACACAGCAGGTTATTGTGTTTGAGGCAAAACTTAATTTAGTTACCAATCGGCTATTATCAATTTCGCTATCCCTCAAGAGTGATAGCAACGATCATTCACAACAGGTTGTTGCTACTTGTCAAGACATTACTACCCAAGAATTATCCAATGCGAAAGGTAAAGAGTTTAACCAAAAAAAATTCGGTCATTTAGTGAGCGAAGTGTCTGATGCTTTTGTAGTAGTTGATCATGAAGGTATCGTGCGTTATGTCAATCAATCGGCTGAGAACCTATTTGGTTGCAAATCTGATGATATTGTCGGCGAGGCTTTTGGGCTACCTGTAGTCGCAGCAGAAAGCACAGATATCGATATTCTTAACCGAGGTAGTACCACCTCTGCGGAAATGCGTGTGTCTGAGGCAATGGATGAAGATCGTAGAGTGTATGTGATAGCCTCGTTGCGAGATGTTTCAGAACGGAAGCGAGTAGAAAAATCACTGCAATTGCGGGAAAGGGCGATCGCTGCAAGCTCTAACGGAATCGTAATTACCGATGCGACTCAGCCCAATAATCCGATGATCTATGTGAATCCTAGCTTTGAGAGGATTACAGGTTACAGTGCGGCTGAAGTGCTAGGACGTGATTGCCGCTTTTTGCAAGGAGGCGATCGCAATCAGATTGGGCTTTTAGATTTACGCAATGCTATCCAAGAAAAGCGAGAATGTCACGCGGTCTTACTTAATTACCGTAAAGATGGCACACCGTTTTGGAATGACTTGTACATTGCACCAGTATTTAACGATAATGGCGAGCTCACCAACTACATTGGCATTCAAACCGACATTACCGATCAGGTCAAATCAACTCAAAGATTACTCGAAAGTGAAGAGCGGTTGCGGACAGTCCTAACGTCGATCAAAGAAGGGATTACCTTTAGTGATGATTCAGGATATTTCTCAATTTTTAATGCTGGGATGGAAAACCTTACAGGATATACCTTTGCAGAAGCAAATGCCAGCCATGACTTTACAACTTTCCTATACCCTGATCGTGCTGAACATGACAAAGCTTTGCAACGATTGCAGTACTTACAAGACACTGGGCAAGCGATGACAGTGGAAACACGCATTTGTCATCGTGATGGCACATTTAAAGATGTCTTAGTTTCCACAAGACTAATGACATATAAAGGCAAACGGATGTATTTGAGTAGTTATTATGACATTTCCGAGCGTAAAAAAGTTGAGACCCAATTACGTTATCAAGGTGAAAGAGAGCGCTTATTAAATGCAATTCTACTTAAAATCCAATGCGAGTTAAATCTAGACCAAATCCTCACAATTACTGTTAAAGAAGCTCAAGAATTACTACGCATTGATCGTGTAGTTATTTACCAATTCCAAGAAGATTGGAGTGGTGCATTTGTTGTGGAAGCTATTAATGATCCAGCATTATCCATTCTTGGGAAAACAATTAATGATGCCTGCTTTAATCGAGAGAATATACGGAAATATCAAAACCGATCAATCTCAAGTATCAATAATGTGGATCTTGCAGATTTAAGTTCTTGCCACAAAGATATGTTGCAATGTTTTCAAGTAAAGGCAAATATTGTAGTTCCTATTTCTTTTGGTGATACATTATGGGGATTATTAATTGCCCATCAATGCTTTAATCCTCGACAATGGGAGGAATTTGAAATTGATTTGCTAAGACAGTTAGCTAATCATTTAGCGATCGCCATTCAACAGATAAAGTTATTTGAAAGAGTCCAAGATCTTAATAAAAATCTAGAAAGGCAAGTTGCCGATCGTACCCAGCAACTAGAACAAAGTCTCAGTCAACTGGAAAGAGCTTTGCTAAAGGAAAAAGAGCTAAATGAACTCAAGTCCCAATTCATTTCTAGAGCCTCCCATGAATTTCGTACACCACTGGCTACGATCCAAACGGCAAGTGATTTGTTACGAAACTATGGTCATAAAATGTCAGACGAAAAAAAACTAGAGAGAATTGATAAAATTCAACGGGAAGTTAAAGGTATGACTAACCTTTTAGAAGAGGTATTAATCATCGGCAAAACTGAATCAGGAAGATTTGAATTGCATTTAGAAGAGATCAAATTTGAAGACTTTTGCCTAGAAATTATTGAGCAAACTAATTTGCTAGGAAATGGTAAGCATCAAGTTATTTTTAAAAATGTAAATGTTCCTACCAAAATTAGAATTGACCCTAAATTCTTTAGACAAATCATTTCTAATCTATTGTCCAATGCAATTAAATATTCGCCTAATGCTAGTGAAGTCAAGTTTACAATCTCGTCAACTAGCGATCGCGTATCAAAACTTTTATTAGAGTTTCAAGATTATGGAATTGGTATCCCTCAAATTGATCAAGAAAAGATTTTTGACCATTTTTATCGCGCCCACAATGTTGGTATGATTGTAGGGACTGGGTTGGGGATGGCAATTATCAAAAATTCAGTGGACATTCTTGGGGGAACAATTCAACTCAGTAGTGTTGAAAACAAGGGAACAACTGTAAAGGTAAAACTACCTTACCTAAAGGAATAGATACAAGTATGACCACAATTCTAGTCATCGAAGATGTAGAAGCTTTGCGCGAAGAAATCATGGAGACTCTTTCCTACGAAGGTTTTGATGTACTGGGCGCAGAGAATGGTGTTGTTGGTGTCCAAATCGCCAAAACCTATTTACCAAATTTGATTATCTGTGACATCGCAATGCCAGAACTGGATGGCTATGGAACCTTAGTCGCACTGCGCCAAGAGCCAAAAACATCAATGATTCCGTTTATATTTCTGACGGCTATGACCGAAAAAGCGGATATGCGGCAGGCTATGCAACTTGGGGCGGATGACTATCTCACTAAGCCATTTACCTCTACGGAATTGTTAGGAGCGATCGCCTCACGGCTGCAAAAGTACAACTCAGTAAAAGAGCATTACTATGATGAAATCAAAGCAGTGGGAGAAAGATTTGAATATTTATCTCACCATGATGATTTGACCCAACTACCAAATCGCGTCCTTTTTTATGAATCATTAAGCCAAGCCGTACTACACGCCAAGATTAATAACAAATCTTTAGCTTTACTGTTTCTAGATATGGACAATTTTAATATCATTAACAATACGCTTGGTAATGATATTGGCGATCAATTATTTAAAGCGATCGCCGAAAGGCTGAAGCGCTATACAGCACCATGCGATATGGTAGCGAGAATACAGGGAGACGAATTTGCGCTGATCATTTCAGATATCGCAGATCCAATGAGTATCAAAATAGAAACTCAGAAAATATTAGATCTGTTAAGTCGCCCTTACAATCTATACGGACATGAGGTTTTTATCACTAGTAGTACTGGTATCACTCTTTTTCCTGAAGATCATCAAGAGGTAGAAGGATTAATCAAAAATGCTGAATTAGCAATGTATTACGCTAAAAACCATGGTAGGAATAGCTATAAATTCTACAGTTCAGATTTGAATGTACAGTCTTCAGAGTACATGGCTTTAGCCAATAGCCTCCATCGCGCCATTGATCGCAATGAACTGCGGGTTTTCTATCAGCCTCTCGTAGATCTCCAATCTGGTCTAATTGTTGGGGCAGAAGCCCTAGCTAGATGGCAACATCCAGATTTAGGAATTATTATGCCAAGCAAGTTTATTCCCGTGGCTGAGCAAACAGGACTAATACTTCGTTTGAGTGAAGTAATTCTCTATTCTGTTTGTGACCAAATGCAAGCATGGCATAAAGCAGGCATAGATTATGGATTTATAGCAGTTAATCTATCTAGTCAACATTTTCGACCAGATAATAATCTAATTGAATTTATTGGTAAGGTCTTACAAGAAACTGAGACTGAACCATCTCACTTAGAACTTGAGCTTACTGAAAGTATCATCATGCAAAACGCTGAGTTTACAATTCGGGTACTTTCCCAGCTACAGGCGATTGGAGTAAAAGTAGCGATCGACGATTTTGGTACAGGCTATTCTTCTTTAAGCTACCTTAAGCACTTTCCCGTCAATACCCTGAAGATTGATCGCTGTTTTATTCAAGACATCACCACCGATCGACATGATGCGACGATTTCTCTAGCCATCATCGATCTTGCCCATAGTTTGTCATTGCAAGTCATCGCTGAAGGTGTCGAAACCACAGAGCAAATTCAGTTTTTAAGAGAGAATAGTTGCGATCTTGTTCAAGGATATTATTTTAGTCCGCCATTACCTGCAGCTGAGTTTGAGAAAATGTTGATTGATGGTAAATGTTTATAGTAGCAATTCTCATTTTGCAGTAGTCCTTTTACCCCACATGTCATGAGTAAGTCTAAACGCGCCTTAATTACAGGTATTACTGGTCAAGATGGATCTTATCTATCGGAACTTCTATTAGATAAAGGATATGAAGTCCACGGTATCATTCGTCGATCTTCGACGATTAATACCGATCGCCTCGATCATATGTATCAAGATCCACATCTCCCAGAAACTAAATTATTTCTGCACTATGGCGATTTGACTGACGGTACAACGTTGGGACGGATTTTAGAAGCGGTTCGACCTCATGAAGTATTTAATCTTGGTGCTCAGTCACATGTGCGCGTAAGTTTTGACTCACCTGAATATACTGTTGATGCAGTGGGAATGGGAACTTTACGTTTACTAGAAGCATTGCGTGACTATCAACAACGTAATACTCGTGAAATTCGTTTTTATCAAGCAGGCTCATCGGAGATGTACGGCTTGGTGCAAGCCGTACCCCAAAATGAAGACACGCCTTTCTACCCCCGTAGTCCCTATGCCTGTGCCAAGGTCTATGCCCATTGGCAAACAGTTAATTACCGAGAATCCTATGGGCTATTTGCTTGTAATGGCATTTTGTTTAACCATGAGTCGCCTCGTCGCGGCGAAACCTTTGTCACCAGAAAAATTACTAGGGCGATCGCTCGTATCGTTGCTAATCAGCAGAAAAAATTGTACTTAGGTAATCTGGATTCTAAACGGGATTGGGGCTACGCCAAAGACTATGTAGAGGCAATGTGGTTAATGTTGCAGCAGGAAAAGCCTGACGACTATGTGATCTCCACGGGGGAAACGCATTCAGTGCGCGAGTTTTTGGAAGAGGCTTTTGCATATGTCAATCTCAAGTGGGAGGACTATGTAGAGATTGATCCACGCTATTTTCGTCCTGCCGAAGTGGACTTGTTATTAGGTGACTCGACTAAGGCAAAACAAAAGCTAGGCTGGGAGCCTAAAGTTACCTTCAAGGCTTTAGTTGAGCTAATGGTAGATGCAGACTTAGAAGTTTTGGGATTACCCAATCCTAAAGGCACGCATTCTCAGGATATTGCCACATTGAGAAATATTGGACAAGCATCAACTTGGTAGATTAAAAGCCCTGCGCAGCAGGGCTTTTAATCTGCTCGTACTTTATTAAATATATTTTTATGATGGCCAATCAATCCCAACTACAATTCAAAGATCAAAAGATTCTAGTAACTGGTGGTGCTGGCTTTTTAGGAAAGCAGGTGATTGCCCAACTAATTGCCGCAGGTGCGAGCCAAGATTTGATTACTGTGCCCAGATCAAAAGATGATGATTTGCGATCGCTTGCTGTCTGTGAAAAGATCGTTCAAGACCAAGACCTAATTATCCATCTTGCTGCACATGTCGGTGGCATTGGACTCAACCGAGAAAAACCGGCTGAACTTTTTTATGACAACCTAATGATGGGTGTGCAGTTAATCCATGCCGCCTATCAAGCTAACGTCCAAAAATTTGTCTGTGTTGGCACAATTTGCGCCTATCCCAACTTTACACCCGTACCATTTAAAGAAGAAGATCTCTGGAATGGCTATCCTGAAGTCACAAATGCTCCCTATGGTGTCGCCAAAAAAGCCCTATTAGTGCAGCTACAGTCCTATCGTCAACAATATGGGTTTAATGGTATTTACCTGCTGCCAGTTAATCTCTATGGGCCAGAAGATAATTTCGATCCGCGTAGCTCCCATGTAATTCCTGCGTTAATTCGCAAGGTTTATGAGGCTCAACAAAAAGGCGATCACCAAATTTTGGTATGGGGTGATGGCACACCAACTAGAGAATTTGTCTATTCTGAAGATGCTGCCAGAGGGATTGTTATGGCTTCGGCATTCTATAACGAAACTGAACCAGTGAATATTGGTACTGGTTCAGAGATTTCCATCAAGAACTTAATTCATTTGATTTGTGAATTAATGGAATATGATGGCAAAATTATCTGGGAAACTGACAAACCTAATGGACAACCTCGCCGTTGCCTTGATGTGGAAAGGGCGAAACAAGCTTTTGGTTTCACTGCACAGGTAGGTTTTCGTGAAGGTTTAAAACAAACGATCGCTTGGTATCGGCAAAATGCCATCTAGGTAGTCATAACAAAGCACAAAATGGCTACGCCATTTTGTGCTTTCAAAACCCTTACAGGGTTTGTTACTTTGACTGTAAAGCTTTTAGCTCTCGCAAAATCACCATCAAACCTTTATTTTGATGGTCAATTTGTTCTGAGATTTTTTCCATACGTTGAGTCAAAGAATTGATTTGCTGATCTTGCTGATCAATGCGCGTATTTAACTCATTAAAACGCGCCACAACTTCCCGTTGAATCAAATTTTCGATCCCTTGTACTAGCAGAGTCTCAGTCGCAGTAAGTCGATTGATGATCGTTTGCAGACTTGGCTCTTCAGAGCGAGGAACCTCTCTAACCACAGCAGGTGCAGATCGAGTAGTTGCTGCTGAAACAGGTTGAGAAGGTTCAGTCGTTAAAAAGTTTTGAATGCGGGCGACTAACACATCCGCTTCAAAGGGCTTTTCCAGAAAATCAAACTCCGTGAATGGCTCAGGCACATGCTCAGTGACTTGTTCTTTGAGCCCTGAGATCATAATTACAGGAACTTTTTGTAATCCTTCGACGCGACGGATAGCCTGTAAAGTTTGATAGCCATTGTATTTGGGCATCACGAAATCAAGCAAAATTAGGTCAGGGAAGGCTCTGCGAGCAGCATCTAACCCTGATTTGCCATCACTTGCTTCTAAAACATCATATTTTCCTGACAAAATGCTTTTGACCATTTTGCGGATCATGATGCTGTCGTCAATTACCAGTACTTTCTTTGCAGTCATGGATTTGAAGAATCCACCCCAAATAGCTGTGCGAGACAATCATATTACATCAGAAAACTTAAATT
Organism: Pseudanabaena sp.; assembly: GCA_046081205.1. Lineage (GTDB taxonomy): Bacteria > Cyanobacteriota > Cyanobacteriia > Pseudanabaenales > Pseudanabaenaceae > Pseudanabaena. The sequence continues at coordinate 8,230 of JBJTVM010000238.1, forward strand.
AGTTAAAATATTTTTCTGGCTAGTTCAACATGAACGCGATCGCGTTAAACTTGAAAGACCCATTTTCTTTTGGTTTTATGGCAAAACGCTACACTATTGACTCATCACAAATTATTCGTCGTGTCGAAGAACTGATAGATGCTTCTTCCAATCGTTATCGCATTACTGTGCAAGTAGCTAATCGCGCCAAGCTCAGACGCTATGAAGATGATGATTATGACGATCGCATGATGAAGTCGATTCTCCGCGCCATTATGGAAATGTCTGACGAAATTTCCCAGCCTGAAATTCTAAGCGATTGAATGGCTTAAGTTTATAGTTTGTCGTTTGCTCGACAAACTATAAATTCTTAAAGAAATATGTTAAATTTCACAGATCAAAATGCAGCAAAGCAACTACTTTGTGGAGAGGGTTGGCGCATTGGCTGGCGCTCAGATGTGGATGTATACAAAGGACTAGTGGGGGCAGACAGTTGGGCGATCGAGCTAACTGAGGGTGAGTTTAAGGATTTTTGTAAATTAGCATCGCAACTCGCAGAGACAATGCAGTTGATGGCAAGCGAGTTGTCGGATGGGGAAAAGATTTGTTGTACGTTGGAGACTGAGGAGCTTTGCCTTGAGGTGAATGGTTATCCCCATGCTTTTAATTTACATTTTCAACTCTTAACGGGGCGGTGCTCAGAAGGTTTTTGGAATGAGAGTGCTGTGCCTTTTTTGATCGAGGCGATCGCCCATTTGCTAAATTAAAATATGAGTGGCGGCGCGAAGCGCTTCCACTCATATTTTGGGTTTTGCTATTGGAGCAAAAACATGACCAGTGTTGCTATTGAAATTGCTGATCGCCCCCCTGAAACTTATCGAGGTGATCGCTTAATAACCGATGATTTATTTCCTAATTTGGCAATAACTTCAGAGCAGTTTTTTGTAAAAGCTGGAATTTAAAATAATTCTGACCAATTAAAAATAACGTCAGGAAATGAAAGAATTGAGAGGGCATCACCCTGCTCATAGCGCTGCATCCTCTTATAGCCTGATGCTGATGGTTGCGTATAGCCTTCAATAATTTTTTTATTCACATTAAGTAGCCACATTTCAGGAATACCATTGGCTGCGTAAAGGGGCATTTTTTCATCTCGGTCATAGGCGATTGTGCTATCCGCAACTTCAATAATCAACAAAATGTCATCAGGTGTCGGTAAATGTTCCTCATAAAAATCATCACGCCATTTAAGGACAGCAATATCTGGCTGTGGTTGAGCATGATTGTTTAATAGGACAGAATTTTGAGCGGAAACCATAGCGCAATCGCCCAATTTTTTCTCAAATAACTTAACTAGTCGAATAATACAAGCAACGTGTTTTCTGCCAATGGGTGACATTTCTCTGATTTCTCCGTTGATTAATTCAAGGCGATCACCCTCAGCAAATACTCCTGCTTCATACATGAGCTGATATTGCTGGGTCGTGAACTTATGGGTGCTTGGCGCAATTAATTGGGCTGTCATAAGATTTCACCTAACAATATGGTTGTTTATTGAGTCTATGCAATAGCTAAATTATCAAATTTATGGAATAGCTAAAAAGTTTACTGGGCAAACCTCTTAGCTATATGACTAGATTTTAATTCATTGATTTTCGGGCAAGGCTGACGGCTTTAACAAAGCTATAGACACCCACAGGTAAGCTGATTAGCAAAATTGTCCAAGTCGTTGCAAACCCAAAGTCTGGTGCGCCGTAGGAAATTTCGTAAATGCAGCCAACAAAGGCGATCGCCGCAACAATAGAAATAAGCAAAATTAATTGAGCTTTTATATAATCGGGTGACATAAATTAAGTTTGATTAGGGTGGTTGAGTCTTAATATTTAGTATTATTGCTGAATGTGAGTGGTAATAAGTACTACTCACATTCATATTCGCATATTGATTGATAAGTAATGGACAGCAGATACAATCCTCAGCAGATCGAACCCAAGTGGCAACAAGTTTGGGCAGAGAAACAACTTGACAAAGTAAGCAACGATGCAATTAGTGCAGACAAAAAGAAATTCTATGCACTGTCAATGTTTCCCTATCCATCGGGAGATCTGCATATGGGGCATGTCCGTAATTACACAATCACCGATGTGATTGCCCGTTACAAAAGAATGCAAGGCTATCAAGTATTGCACCCGATGGGTTGGGATGCTTTCGGGTTGCCTGCAGAAAATGCAGCGATCGATCGCAATACGCATCCTGCCAAATGGACTTATGCAAATATCAACAATATGCGATCGCAACTTCAGCAGGTGGGCTTGTCCTATGACTGGGATCGTGAGTTAGCAACCTGTTCGCCCGATTATTACAAATGGACACAATGGATCTTTTTGCAATTGTTGGAAGCAGGTTTGGCTTATCAAAAGGAAGCAAAGGTTAATTGGGACCCCATTGATCAGACCGTAATTGCCAATGAGCAAGTAGATAGCGAAGGTCGTTCTTGGCGATCGGGCGCTTTGGTGGAGAAGCGCAAATTGCGTCAATGGTTCTTGAAAATCACTGACTATGCTGAGCAGCTTTTACAAGATTTGGACAAGCTCAACGACTGGCCCTCTAGCGTCAAGATCATGCAAGCCAACTGGATCGGTAAGTCCACAGGTGCAGAGCTAAGTTTTGCGATCGTTGGCACTGATGAGAAAATCACAGTCTTTACCACAAGACCTGATACGGTTTACGGTGTGAGCTATGTCGTACTTGCCCCAGAACATCCCTTAGTAGAGACTTTGACCAGTGGCGATCAAAAAGAATCCGTCAGCAAATTTATTGAAGAAGTCAAAAATCTTAGCGAAATTGATCGCACTTCCGATGATCGCCCCAAACGTGGTGTAGCGATCGGTGCAAGCGTGATTAATCCCTTCACAGGAGAAGAAGTTCCCATCTGGATTGCTGATTATGTTCTCTTTGAATATGGCACTGGCGCAGTGATGGGCGTTCCTGCCCATGATGTCCGCGATTTCGCCTTTGCCAAGCAGTACAATCTTCCAATTCAAACTGTCATCACCTCTAACTCCTCTCTTCCCGTGGGAGAGGGGCAAGGGGGCAAGGAATCTGCTTACACCGAAGCAGGAATCATGATCAATTCAGGAGAGTTTGACGGATTGGATTCTGTAACTGCAAAAACGAAGATTGTGGAACTTGCCGAAAAGAATCAATGGGGAACCGCCAAAATCACCTATCGCTTGCGTGACTGGTTGATTTCCCGCCAAAGATATTGGGGCTGTCCAATTCCCGTGATCCATTGTCCTAAGTGTGGCATTGTGCATGTCCCCCATGCCGATTTACCTGTAATTTTGCCTGAAGATGTGGAACTCACAGGACGCGGTGCATCACCTCTCTCTCAAAAAGAAGATTGGGTAAATGTCCCTTGCCCTAAATGCGGCACAGCAGCCAAGCGCGAAACCGATACGATGGATACCTTCATCGATTCCTCTTGGTATTTTCTCCGTTTTAGTGATGCGCGGAATGATCAGGAAATTTGCGATCGCAATGCCGTTAACAACTGGCTACCTGTTGATCAATATGTGGGCGGTGTCGAACACGCAATTTTGCACCTGCTCTATTCCCGTTTTGTGACTAAGGTTTTGCGCGATCGCGGCTTACTCAGTTTTGATGAACCCTTCACAAGATTGCTCACACAGGGCATGGTGCAGAGCTTGACTTACATGAATCCTAACAAAGGTGGCAAGGACAAATGGGTTCCTTCGGCGTTGGTCGATCCTAAAGATCCCAAAGATCCCAAAACTGGCGAACCTTTGCAAGCGCTTTATGCCACGATGTCTAAATCTAAGGGCAATGGTGTATCGCCTGTAGATGCGATCGCCAAATATGGAGCCGACACTTTGCGAATGTTCACGCTCTTTAAAGCTCCTCCTGAGAAGGATTTGGAATGGGAAGATGCCGATGTCGAAGGTCAGCAACGCTTCTTAAATCGCGTCTGGCGTTTGGTATCTAGCTTTGCCGAAACCAAGCAGAATGGCATCTCTGACAAGACTGATAAGAATCTCCGTCGAGCAATTCACATTGCGATTAAGGAAGTTTCTGAAGATTTCGATGGAGGCTATCAACTGAATACCGCCATTTCGGAATTGATGAAGCTCAGCAATGCTTTGCAAGATGCGGAAGATAAGAGTTCAGCTACTTTCTTAGAAGGTATCGAAACTCTCTTGACCTTGCTTGCGCCCTTTGCACCGCACCTTGCTGAAGAACTTTGGTCAGCGATCGGGCATACAGACTCAATCCATTTACAGCCTTGGCTCACTTATGATCCCAATGCGCTCATCGTTGATGAGATTACTCTTGTAATTCAAATCAATGGTAAAGTGCGCGACAGTCTCCAAGTGCCATCTAGCGCCAGCAATGATAAGCAAGCATTGGAAGAATATGCTCGCAGTTCCAGTGCCGCCCAGAAGTATCTTGAAGGTAAGGAGATTAAGAAGGTAATTGCAGTTCCCGGAAAGTTGGTGAACTTTGTAGTTGTTTAACGTCAATTCGACGAACACATAAAGTGGTCAAAATCGCAGAGCAATTTTGACCACTTTGCGTCATTTGCGCCTCACTTAGCGCGGCACAAATGACTATCAGTCAAAACGAAAACTGCTGTAGCACTACTGTGTAATACCAATTCTTCAAATTCCAGCTACAGATAAAGCCTCTAGAATGGAAGCCCTCCCGGTTAAGGAAGCAATGACATCTTTCGTCATTTCCTTGAGCCTGTGAGTGACCAGTTCTTGCAACTGTTCTAAAGTCTTGGGCAAT
>JBJTVM010000239.1:0-16474 GCA_046081205.1 Pseudanabaena sp.
ATTTTAAAGTTAAGTGGTGGCATCAACTTCTTCTAATGTCATACCAACGATCGCACGGACTGGTGTGCCATCTGCTAGAAACATGGTTAGATCATAGTCAAGAGATTTGACAAAGCATTTAAGATATTGAGTTTGTCCCCACGCAAAAACATATACAGGTGGCCGCTCTAGTGAGCCTGTAAAAACTGTAGATTTAATAATTGGGTCAATTAAAGTCAGAACGCTTGTTCCTGCTTCGTAAGTATCAAATGTTAAATTGCTGAGGGTTAGAATGACAGGCTCTGGATATGAGAAAGTAACTTTGGGTAAGCCTGATGCAGTCCGCGCACCTTCAGATCGGTTAAGATTTACGGATCGCTTAAATTTAAGCTCAGTAGGATTAAACTGAAAATTTATCGCGGCTGCTCCAGCATCGGTAGTAGTGAGCATGGCTTTAACAAGTGTCCCGACTGTCATAATCTGTTTTCCTCAAAGCTTAATAAATCTAAAAAAATATTTTGTACTTTCTGTTGTGCGGATGATGTAAATTTTGTGCAAAAGGCTATATGCAGTTACCAAGGTAGTCGCCCTTGATATTTACCTCCCTGTCGTTCTTTTTCTATTTCTAAACGGTGTCTCAACAAAATATATATCTCTTGAGCAAGGGTTTCAAGATTTTTTTCAAAGTTCTCTTTATCATAACTATCATTATTTGGATCTTGGCGGGAATTAACGGAAACCTTAACTTCTGGCAAGGTATCAGATGTAAGTTCGCGCTGAATTGCATTAGGTCGAGTATTTGCAATTTTATGAGGATTTCCTTTTTGTAATCCTGATGGGGTTAAGTATAAGTCTTGTTCAATATCATTATCCTTGTAGGTAGTTTTATCCAGCGATCGCTGAATTGTTGTTTGATTGCCATTAGAACTTGTTGACGAACTTGAGGGGCTGGTTGCTAGAGGACTGCGATCGCCAGTATTAGTTTGTTTATTTAGCGAGCTTGTAGATGAGCTAGCCTTTGGTGATGGCGGTAAGTTCGCTAGCAATTCTGATATGTTTGCCCAACCCGTAGAATTTGTCTGACTATTGCTACTGTCAGAGTTTTTGTCTTGCATAGGTTGGATTGTTTTAGCAAAGTTGTTTAAACTATTGGGCAAGCTACTTTGAGTGGGTTGATCTGGTCGCTTTGTTGGCGATCGCTGTATTGCTTGTGATGTTATGGGGCTAGAAGTCTGAAGTGATGGCAGTAACGAAAAGTTACCTAGGTAGTCAGTATGAGCAAGATTTTCAATGGCTTTAGGAAGCTGCAAATCTTCGGTATTACTAGGATCAGCTAGCATTTGAAGGATTGTTTGATTAGTGTTTTGCTCTACAGAAGTTTGGTTATTGGTGGTATCTTCTTTTTCCTGATCGGGTTTTTTCTGGATTTGTTGGCGGTTCTCATGGTCTAGGTTCTCAGATATTTGAGAACTTACTTCAGGCTCTAGGGCAACTAAATCAATTTCTCTTTGGATGACATTGGGGCGATCAATTGCTAAGGTGCTGTCTACATTATTTGCTTCTGAATTATTTAAATTTCTTTGAACTGGTTGGATACGATCAACTTGAGAGATGTTATCTACTGTAGAATCAACAATTTCTCTTTGCAATTTACTCTGAGCGTCATTAGTCACAGAAGATTGTGTAGTATCAACAACTGATAAATCAGATTCTCTTTGGATAACGGAATTGTTTTGATAAACGTTATCTACTGTTGAAATATCATGATCTAATTGTCTTTGGATTGTCTCATTTTGAAGAGAACTTGTAATATCATTTTTAATATTAACATCTGCCTCATTAGATCCTCGTTGAGGAGTGTAATTGCTCTGAGAAAGATCTGTCACTGTAACATCAGATTGTCTCTGTATTGTATTAACAGATGAATCAGTATTTGAGTCAGTAGTTGAATCAGTTCTTTGTGTTGCTTGAGTAAGATCTCCTTGAGTAATGTCATCTACTGAAATGTTTGATAGTCTCTGTATTTCACTAGTTGGAGACGACTGTGTAATATCAACAGGCGATAGCTCGGAAGCAATTTGTCTCTGGATACCATCAACTTGAGGTGTTTGTGTACTACTAACAGGTGTTAAATCAGAGTTGCTTTGAATTGTTGAGCGATCGCTTTGAGCAATCCTATCTACATCCGAAATGTTAGGTTGTCTCTGTATTTCATTAGCCTGTGAATCTTGCTTGCTATCTAATGCTGATATATCTCGTGAACTAGATATATTGCGATCGTTTTGGGAAGAATTATCTACTAAAGATTCTCTTTGAATTGATTGATCAGAATTACTTGTAATAAATCCATCAGCAATAGATAAATTAGTTGGTTGTGTTTGTGGAGCAAGATTTCCTTGAGACATTATTTCCGCAGCATCTACTGGAAGACTAGATGTCTCTTGGTTGTCAGTAGTTTGAAATGATTGAGGACTAACAATACTATTGAATAGTTCAGTATCTCTCTGGATATTTTGCTCAGTTGAGGAAGTATTATCTTCAGCTATGGCAACTTGCTGGGTGTTACTAGGAGCATCACTATCCGAGTTAGGCAAATCAGATGTTCGTTGAATTTGTTGAGTGTGATTATCTCCAGAAATACTATTGTCTACTAAGGAAAGATCAGATTGTCTCTGTAGTTCATCAGACAGATCATTTTGCTGAATGTCCACAGTAGAAATATCAGTCTCTCTCTGAAGTGGCTGAACAATATTTGTGAGATTGTTGCTATCAGAAATGGACGGATCAGTTTGCTTGATTTGTTGAGAAACATCTCCCTCAGTAAGACTATTTAATGACACATCAGATTGTCTCTGTGTATCATTACTGTATGGCGATTGCGTAATATCAATATTATTGAATAAGTCAGATTTTCTCTGAACAGTGCGATCGCCTTGAGAAATATCATCAATAGCGGAGTCATCAGATTTTTGTTGTATGGACTCAGAGATACTCCCTACAGCAGAAATATCAGTATTATCAATTCTTTGAATTTGTTGTGAATCTCTGTTTGCGGAAATATCAGAAGTCTGTACATCGGGTTTTGTTTGAATTGGTTGAGGGCGATCTCCTCCAAAGATACTATTGTCCACTGTAGAAATATCAAGTTCTCTCTGGCTTCCCTCAACTTGAGGGAGTTGTGTACTATCAGCAGACGATAAATCAGAATCTCTTTGAATAGGATGATCGCTTTCGGCAATACTATTTACCTCTAAAGTATCAGGTTGTTTCTGTATTTCGTTGGTATGGAGAATCTGCATCCTTTCAACAGGAGATGATTCTGATGCTTTTTGAATGGGGGGATCGCCTTCGGGAAAGCTATCAAGAATAGGAGGCTCAGAAAATCTTTGAAGGGGCTGAATATCTTTGCCCATAAAACCATCAGATTGCTTCTGTGCTTCATTAATTTGAGAATATTGCTTATTATCCACAGCAGATAAATCTGATTCTCGTTGAATAGTGCGATCGCTTTGAAAAGCATTATCTACCAATGAAACATCAGACTGCCTCTGTGTTGTATTAGCTTGAAATTCTGTAGGCTCAACAGCAGATAAGTCAGTTATTCTTTGAGCGTTTTCAGAATTAATGTCTACATCAGAAATATCGGTATCAACAAGTCTTTGAATTTGTTGTGGATCTCTATTGGTGGAAATATCAGAAGTCGATACATCAGTTTTTGTTTGAATCTTTTGTGTGCGATCGCTTTGAGTAATACTACCTGAAATAGAAGATTCAGAGGCTCTATCAGTTTGTGGAATGTTATTAGGAGTAATATCTGAGTCAGGTAAATTAGATGTTCTTTGAACTTGTTGAGTGAGATTATCTCCAGAAATATTATTGTCTACTGTAGAAACATCAGGCTGTCTCTGAATAACATTAGCTTGAGGAATTTGCGTACTATCAACAGATACTAGTAAATCGGCATTGCTTTGAATAAGGCGATCACTTTGAGAAATACTAGCTACTTCTGAAATGTCTGTTTGTCTTTGTATTTCATCAGTATGAAGGATTTGCGTACTATCAATAGGAGATAAATCTTGTTCTCTCTGAACAGTGCGATCGCTTTGGAAAGCATTATCTACCAACGAAATGTCAGACTGCATCTGTATTGTATCAGCTTGAAATTCTGTAGGCTCAACAGCAAATAAGTCAGTTCTTCTTTGAACATTTTCAGAATTAATGTCTACATCAGAAACATTGTTATCAACAAGTCTTTGAATTTGTTGTGGATCTCTATTGGTGGAACTATCAGAAGACGATATGCCGGGTTTTGTTTGGATTTGTTGTGTGCGATCGCTTTCAGTAATACTACCTAAAACAGGAGATTCAGAAACTTCTGCAATTTGCTGAATGTTGTTAGGAGTAATATCTGAGTCAGGTAAATCAGATGTTCTTTGAATTTCCTGAGTGAGACTATCTTCGGAAATACTGCTGCTTAGTGTAGAAATATCTGGTTGTTTCTGAATAATATCTGCTTGATAAGTTTGTTTGCTATCAGTAGATGATAAATCATAGTTTCTTTGAATTGTTTCAGTGCGATCGCTTTGAGAAATACTATCTACTTCTGAAATGTCTGTTTGTCTTTGTATTTCATTAATATGAGGGATTTGTGTACTATCAATAGGAGATAAATCTTGTTCTCTCTGAACAGAGCGATCGCTTTGAAAAGCATTATTTGCCAATAAAATATCAGACTGCCTCTGTGCTGTATCAGCTTGAAATTGTGTAGGCACATCAGCAGATAAGTCAGTTCTTCTTTGAATATTTTCAGAATTAGTGTCTACATCAGAAACATTGGTATCAACAAGTCTTTGAATTTGTTGTGAATCTCTGTTTGCGGAAATATCAGAAGTCTGTACATCGGGGTTCGTTTGAACTTGTTGAGGGCGATCGCTTTCAGTAATACTATCAAAAATAGGAAATTCAGAAGCTCTGGTAGTTTGCGGAATGTTGCTATTAGCAATGTCTGAGTTAGGGAAATCAGATGTTTTTTGAATTTGTTGAGTGAGGCTATCTTCGGAAATATTATTGTCTACTGTGGAAATATCAGGCTGTCTCTGAATAACATTAGATTGAGGAGTTGGCGTACTATCAGTAGGTGATAAATCTGTTTCTCTCTGAATAGTGCGATCGCTTTGATCAACGCTACCAACTACCGAAACATTAGTTTCTTTCTGGATTGCATCAGTTTGCCGAGATTGTGAAAGCTCAGGAGATAAACTAGATTCACGTTGAATGCCTTCAGAGATATGATCTACTCTAGAAATATCACTATCACTAAATCTTTGAATTTGCTGTGGGTCTTTGTTTGTGGAAATACCGAAAGTCGATAAATCGGGTTCTGATTGAATTGGTTGAGTACGACTATCTCCTACAATATTATTATCTACTGCAAACAAATCAGGTTGTCTTTGAACATTATCAGTTAAGGAGTTTTGTGTAATATCATCAGAAGATAGATGAATATCTTTTTCAGGAACACTATTTCCATTTGAACTATCAGCTTGCCTCTGTATTTCATTAGTCTGAAGATCTTGACTAATATCCACAGGAGATGGTAAGTCTACTTCTCTTTGAATAGTGCGACGATTATCTTGAATAAGATTATCTAAAACAGGAGCCTCAGAAGTTTCTGGAATTGGCTGAATGTTTTTATGGAGAGGATTATCATTGGGGATAGATTTATCAAGTTGTCTTTGAATTGGTTGAATATATTCACTTTCAGAGATGTTATTAGCTACAGAGGCATCAGGTTGTCTCTGTATTTCATCAGTTGAGAATATTGCCCTATCAGTAAGCTCCGAGTCAGATTGCCGCTGAATAGTTTGATCGCTTTCAGGAACATCTTTTAAGACAGCAGGTTCAATTGGGCTTTGAATTTGCTGAGAGTTATTGTTTGCAGGAGAACTACTCGATTCAGCTAAATCAGCAATATTAGGCTGATCAGCTTGTCTCTGGATACTAGTAGTCTGAGGCGATTGCCTAATATCAATATTAGGCAAAGTAGATGATTGCTGAATGGGGCGATCGCTTTCAGACGCAATCGGAGCCTCAGAAGACATTTGACTTGATGGATTGCTGTTGATTGCAGGCGTACTATCTCTCGTAGAAAGGTCAGGTTGTCTTTGGATTTCATCAGTCTGAGCTAGCTGTGTATAGTCTGCTTGAGAAATACGATTAACATCTGTTTGCCTCTGTACTTCATTAGATTGGGTAATATCGGCAACTGATCCTAAAGATTCTCTTTGAATAGTGGGATTAACTTCAGGAATAGTATTCTCATTAGAGATGCCAGAATAAATGCCAGATTGTTGTAAAGGAGCTGATTGAAAAGGTTGTGTATTATCGACACTAGATAAACTAGGTTCTCTTTGAATAGTGCGATCGCTTTCAGCAACGCGATCTAAAACAGGAGATTCAGCAAATCTTTGAATCTGTTGTGTGTTATTACTTACAGCAGTATTCTCAGAGTTAGACAAATCAGTTTGTCCTTGAATTTGTTGAGTGAGATCAACTTGAGGAATATTATTTATAGGATTATCTACAGGACTATTTACAGGATTACTACTTACAGGATTACTTACAGGGGCAGTATTAGCTTTTCTCTGTATAGCATCAGCTTGAGGAACTTGTGAGACTTGAGGGATATTAGCGGTATCAACAAGATTAGATGCTCTTTGAATAGTGCGATCGCCTGCTAAAGAATCACTAACTGTATCACTATCTGTAAGTGGCAGTTCAGAATTCAACTGATGAATTTGTGCGTTTTGAATATCGGCTGTAGAACTATCAGAAGTTATTTGGTATTTCTCAAGGCGATCGCTCTCTGAAATATTGTCTGCGATAGGAGATCTTTGTATTTGTTGGAGATTACTACTGGTTAAATTGGCAGCAGGGTTAGGTAAATTAATTTCTGAATAGTTTTGCTGAAGGTATTCACTCTGAGTAATATTGTCTACATTAGAACCATCGGCTTGTCTTTGTAATGTATTAGTTTGATTATTCTCAACCGTAAATAAACTAGATTCTGTTTGAATAGGGCGATCGCTGTTTGAATTAGTCCTGTCAATAATCGTTAAATCATCAGATCTTTGAACAGCTATATTCTCTGATGTATCTGCATCTAAACTTGGATGAAAATCATGATTGAGTGAGGGATTTGCACTCAATTCTTGACTGGGTAAATTCAGTGGAGAATTAGGAGGTTGTGCTTGAGAAGAACCAACTGTTTTCCTTTGAATTGAATTACTTTGAGGAGGATTAATTGGCGATCGCTTAGCTTGTACTGACTGCTGAAGTCTATTCCCAGCAGCAAGAGCCTTTGTTTGGATATTAGGTTGGTTTGTTGCTTGAGTCTCAACCGCAGTTGAGAAATTTGACTGCAAGGGTTGATCAAAAAAAGGAGAACCGTCAAAACTGTTTATTGGCTCAAAATCATTTTCAGCCGCTAAATTATCGGGATTGACTAAAGAGACTGCTCCCAAAGGATAGATAAATTTGGGTTGTAAAAACGACTGCCCAAGAGGTGGCGGTACAAGCAACGGCGAATGATTGCCTAATGGGATATCATCAGGCAAGTCGTCGTTATTAGCATCACAAAGAAGTGCGGTATTTTCAGTCACAGCTTAAGAACTAGGGAAAGAACCGTTTGTTGCGTCTCTTGTGACTACAGTAGCGGCACCACCACCAGTCGCCGCCACAGTGAGTCCTTCAATCGCCAACGACAACTCCTCGATCGCTACAGCATTACCATCAGCTTGTAGTGATGGAGCTTGCCAGCTTACAGGAACTGCACCAATTAGAGTCCAGCATTGCCTCGTTTCACCTGCTTGGTTGAATAGCAAAATGCGAATATTGCGTCGCCGTGATGTTGTTGCTGTAAACCAATTCCAAAAGCTTAGATCATTAGTCACCCCACGTTTGAGAGTAACTTCCGAGAGCTCTGCGTGACCTAAGAGGATTTTTTGCTGATTGTTATTGCCGCCCTCAAAATAGGTGTCATATTTTACTTTGGCACTTAAGCCTCCACATTCTGTAAAACATGCCACAATTGTCGAATCAGGTGACATTTCTACATAGAAATGATTAGTAGTCACATAGGACTCGGCTCTTGTAAATCCACTTGCGGTCATAACCTACCCTCATAATTTCGACCCACTCGTTCTTTCTTTTGTCGTAAATCATCGCTGAGAAGTGCGTGGACCTTCTCACTTAGTAATCTAAGGTGCAAAGGTTCCCTTAGCACTTGAGCCATAAACTTGGCTAGTTCGGCACGTTCTTTTGCTTCGTCAGAGTGATTTACCATAAACGTTTTGCCATTTGTATAGGTATATAGCGTTTTTCAAACGATCGAGGGACAAGGGTTGGTTTTCTTGCCGAAGTCGGGGAACCCAACCCGTACTTTACTAGACTGATAAACGTTATATGTACATGTATAAAATTTATATTTAACGTGAGTTCGATATAGCCATTTGCGGCTTGCTTCGCAAGCCGCAAATGGCGAAAAATAGTAAGAATCGCTTAGCGATTCTTACTATTTTTCGCTTTCGTCGAACTGACGTTATACTTAAGAGTATACCTAACCTACAGTATAGTTCCAGCCAAGTTTATTAAAATCCACAAAGCAGTGATATAGCGTTTTTCAATCAAGCGAGGTACATAGGTTTGCTTCCCCGCCTTCGGCGGGGAAGCAAACCTGTACTTCACTAGCCTGATGAAAGCTATAAGTTATACCAATTCATACCAAAGCACAAAATGGTGTAGCCATTTGTGCTTTGGTATTATTTAATCGGGAATTTTAGAGGGATTAGTCCAGTTTGCTTTAGTAAATTTTGAGCTTCCTCGGTTCGCATAATCGATACAAAACGCTCAGCGATCGGGATGCGACGGTTATCGCGGGTATAAACCACTGAGATTGGATATGCAAGTGGATAAACTTTATTTATAAAATCACTGTAGTTTTGACTATAACTACCCTTCTCATTACAAAGATCAACATCGGGAGTAATTTCTCTTCCACTCCGCCAAACTAATGGTGCAACAAAGGATTTATAATCATCAGCGATTGTGAGAGGATAAACGGAACATTGCCCAAAAACCTGACTAATTGAGCCAAAGGAAATACTGCCAATGTTCCGATCCTCAAAGTCTTGAATTACTCTTCGCAGTGAATCAAAAATAGATAGTGAGGTAATGCCATTATTTCCTTCTTGTGCAAGCTGTCGGAAAGCGGCGATCGCGGCTTCATCTTTGAGTACCCGTTTCTCAAAAAATCTGACTGATTCATCATCTAGGGGCATGTAAAGTTTTACAGGCAAGTTTGGCCCTCCCAACTGCCGCCAGTTAATAACTTCCCCTGTATAAAGCTGACGTAACTGGGCGAAGGTGATTCGACCTTGCAGAGCAGTTGGTAAGCTGTTATTGCGCTGGGCATAACTAAAGGCGACAAACACCGTTAAGCCGTCGTAGGCAATATCTTGAGTTATAAAGCTGCCACCAAGGCTATCAGGTACACTGGAAATAGCAAAATCAGCTTGGTTAGATAGTAATTGGGTGCTCGGAAACCGATTAGAGTTTTTATTGATATCTTTGTCAGTAGCTTGATCAATATCTACAGGTTGATAGTTAAGCTGTAATTTTGGCTGACGTTTTTGTAGTTCTTCTTCGAGAGTCGCCCCCTTAGCAATCAAATTATTTTGTAAGAGTGTGTAATTCCAAGTGCCGTTCTTATTAGCCATGTAGGTAAACTTACCTTCAGGAATGTCAGATATTTGATTAATACAGCAAGGTAAATTGAGGTTGGCGGCTTTGGGTGGTTGAGTCAGCCAGAAATATAGCAAGAAAAGCAGTAGCAATAATAGAAGTATGCCGATCGCGATCGCAATTACTTTTTTGGTTAGCCATCCCCACCAATTTTTCTTAACTGGAGCAACTTCCTCTTGGTCAATAAACTCCAATAGAGCATCGCGCTCAATAGGGATCCGCAATAATGCTCGCCTTGCTACTTCAGCACTGTTATAACTAGTTTCCCCAAAACCAATTAAGTTTTGAATAAATTTTTTCAGTCCCAGATTAACCTTATCACCCCAATGATTTAGGTCATGGGGATTTAAACAAGTACGATTTTCTAAATCGATGACACCTCCTTTTAAGAGATAGAAAGCGATATATCCCAAGTCTTCCAAATCACGATTGATAGAACAGGCAGGTGTTTGCACATCGGGTGGATAAAAGCGATCTTCCCAAAGCGCCATATCATTGAGATAGACCGTAAATCCTTGAAAATCTGGTCGAATGGCAATACTATAAAAAGTTAGATTTCCATGAGGTAAATCTGAGGTCACCACTCCAGAACTTAATCGATATTTTTGTGAATGTAATGAATCAAGGGTTTGTAAAGCTTGATTGAGAAACGATTTCACCTGCCAGTTACTCATCGCACCATGTATAGCCAAATATTCCGCTAGGGCGATCGCTTCATCATTTTTTTGCAGAATTACATAACAACGCTCTTCACGAGCATCAGCGATCGCCTCTATTGGGGTCATCAACCGCGAGTCTTGCCGCCTGCCATCTGAGAGTTTCAGTTCTGACGAAGTTTCAAAGTTACGTTTGCAAGCTCTGGTTTCCTGCTCATTAAAATATTTTTTGGGAATTACATATTCTTTTAATAGAAATGTTTCCCCATCTGTTAGTTTGGTTGCGCTATAGATGCGACCAGTTCCACGAATGCCTATATACTTATCTACTTGATAAACACCGTTTCTACCACGAATTTTTACTTCAGGTGGTAAGCTTGCTGGAAATTGACATTTTTTACAATATTTATTATTAGGATTATCGGTGACGGTTTCGTGAGGATATTCGCATCGAAATGGATTGGATTCTTGACATTGATAGCGCAAAAATTGGGGCTTAACCTGCCAAACAGTCCCTATCCTTTGATCGATGGAAATTTCTTTTAAAACTTCTTTTGATTCAATTTTTTCAGGTAATCCAATACCTTTAAAGGAAGTAATTGAGGGTGGCTCGATTCCTAAATCATCCTTAAGAAAAGGAATTAGAAATCGTAAGGGTGTAGGAACAGTTTTGTTTAAAAATTCAACAAACTTGTTACCAATCAGCCCGTCAATAGTGCTAAGAAACTGTCTCCAAACGTCAGTGACGCGGGTCCAGAATTTTTGCCAAATATTTGGAGCTTTCCTTGCCATAGATTGCTTGCCTTATTATTGCTAGACTATTATCAATTACACAGGTGTGATTTGTGGCAAAGTTTGCATTGTTTATACATTTTTGTCCAAAGCATATAGCGCTTTTCAAGCAAGCAAGGTATAAGGGTTGGTTTCCCCGCCAAAGGCGGGGAAACCAACCTATACTTCACTAGATTGTTAAACGCTATATCTCACCACTTTACTCCTAATCAAGGTTATGGCAAGAGAGCAAGTGGCTCGTCTTTATCGAGCCGCCAAAACAGATTCACTTCTCAAAGCAAAGCTAAATCAAGCGCCTGATCTTGAAAGTTTTGTGGAAATGGCGAAAGCTGAGGGGTATGACTTCACGATCGAAGAATGGCAACAGATGACTAACTTTGAGGTTGAAGAACTAAAGTGTCACCTTTCAGAAATTCCTGGTATTTAGAGGCATAAAGAGAGCGCAAAGCTCCTCCTCTATACGCTATGGTTTTGCTGGCTTAGGTTTTAAACGCTCGATCGCGATTGCCTTATTGATCGTGGCTTGAGTTTGACTAGGATTAAGTTTAAGGGCTTGCTCAAAGGCAACCAGCGCATCAGCATTACTGTTTAAAGCCAGTAAAGCCAATCCGCGACCAGTCCAATAGTCTGCATTTTTGACATCGATCGCAATTGCTCGACTATAGGCTCCAGCCGCTTCTGCATTGCGTCCTAGCGACATAAGCGCTAAGCCACGATTAAACCAAGCTGTGTCTGATTTTGGGTTCACCCCTAATGCTTGTTGGCTCGCCATGATTGACTCTTGGAACCGATTTAGCCGCCATAGTAATGCTGATTTATTTGTCCAGATATCAGCAAGGAAAATTTTATTCCCAATATTGGCATCTCCTTCGATCGCCTTGTCATAGGCTTTTAAGGCTTCTTCGGTGCGTCCTAGGGAAGCCAGAATGCGTCCATGATTGAACCAAGCTGTGGATGAATTTTGATTAAGGGCGATCGCTTGATTTGTCGAGGAAAGTGCCAATTCAAAACGTCCCAACGCCCAAAGAGTAGCTGCCCGATTGCCCCAAAAACTAGCTTGACTTGGCTGAAGTGCGATCGCTCGATTTGCGGATGCAAGCGCCTCTTCGTATTTGCCTAAACCATTAAGAGCATTAGCCCGTTGATCCCAAGCCCAAGCAGGGCCCAGATAGTCCCACTGTTGATCACCTTCTTGGAGCGCTGAGTTACAGGCAGCTAGAGCCTCTTTGTATTGACGAAGTTGGTTGAGTGCGGCACAGGAATTTGCCAAGGCGAGCGAATATTTTTCTTTAGCTTTAAGCGCCCATTCTTGTGAAGCTAATGCTTCGGCATAACGTCCCAATCTCCATAAAATCATTCCCTGCTCAGCCCATGCCTGCGCGTTGGTTGGCTCGATCGCCACAGCTTTATCGTAGGAAAAAAGGGCTTCATCAAATCGTTTTAGCTGATTCTGGACTTTCCCCTTAGTTTTCCAAGCGATTGCAGGTGTCGCCTTGCCCCAGTTAGCGTTTACCTTAATTGCGCGATCGCAGTCTTGCAGAGCATCGGCTGCCCGATCAAGGGAGACAAAAATATCACAGCGTTCGGTTAGGGCTAGGGAATAATTTGGATTGGAACGAATTGCTAGCTCAAGGGATTCCAGAGCCTCAGCAAGTTTTCCTGCTCGTTTTAGTAATGCTCCTTGGATATACCACACCATCGCAGGTGAGGCATCAGCCCAGTTTTGATCGAGACGGAGAGCTAGTTCACAGGAGGCGATCGCATCTTCAAAGCGCTCTAATTCATTTAAAGCGCCACAGCGTTTGGCTAAGGCTCCTGAATTATCTGGTTGCAACTTAATAAAGCGATCGTAGGACACGACTGCTTCGGTATACATCGCTAAACCAACCATCGCATCGCCACGTTCTAGCCATGCGATCGGTTCATTGGTATTCAGCGTAATCGCCTGATTGCAAGCCTCAACTGCCTCCTTATATTTACGCGACTTGACCAATGAGCTACAAAGTGAAGCCCAATAGTCAAAGTCCTGTAATTTTTCTTGGGCGATCGACTTTGGGGCAATAAGTACAGAGGCGATCGGCAAGTTTAGCAGCACAACCATGAGCAACCAAAAGCGTTTACCTTGCTTGACTGACTGAAATAAAGAACGCAAAATCATTGGCAATCCCAAGTTTTTCATCACAGATTTAGAACAAGCCGCCACCGAATATAGCGCTTTTCATATCTACATTATTAATTTAACGTCAATTCGACGAACGCGCAAAACGGTAAAAGTCGCAGAACGATTTTTACCATTTTGCGCCGTTTGCGCCGCATTCATTAGCTACTGAGGCTGAGTGGCATTTCCAAAGAATGAGCTAGCAAAAATTCGCGATCGCTAAGAACTTGTTTCGTATTCCCATCATAAACAACTTTCCCTTCACTCAATATGATCGTGCGATCGCATAATTCCAACACCAGATCGAGATCATGGGTAGCAATTAACTGGGTTTCAGGCAAGGTTTGTAAAAGCTGGATTAATTGCCGACGTGATCGGGGATCCAGTTGAGCGGATGGCTCATCGAATACTAAGACCTGTGGTTGCATTGCCAAGACTCCGGCGATCGCTACCCGTTTTTTTTCCCCACCAGAGAGATTATGGGATAGACGTTCAGCATATTTAGTGACATCAAGCCCGACAGATACTAAGGCTTCTGATACACGAATTTTTAACTCAGATCCTTTAAGTCCTTGATTCATCGGGCCAAAGGCGACATCTTCCCAAACTGTAGGCATAAATAGCTGATCATCTGGATTCTGAAACACCAACCCGACAAAATTCCTAATTGCCAGTAAATTATGAGGTGTTACTAGCATCTCCCCAATCACGATTTCTCCTTGCTGAGGCATGATAATGCCATTGAGGTGCAATAATAATGTTGATTTCCCCGATCCATTAGCGCCCACGATCGCCACTTTTTCGGTCGCCGCTATCTGAAGATCGATCCCTTTTAAAGCTTGAATACCATCAGGATATGTATAACTGAGGTTTTCAATAGAGATAGGATTATGGTGCATATTGTGTTTTATCTAGAGCACGCATTACTCCAAATAATAGAGTTGAGCATAACTTATCCAATAGTAATACCAATTCACAGAAGTGTCGCCATACTTCTGTGAATTAAAAACCAAACCCTGTAAGGGTTTTGAAATCGCAAAGTGTTGTAGCAATTTTGTGCTTTGGTATAAGGCGATCGCGTAGAATTTTTGGGGGCTTAATGATAGTCGCGATAGAATTTCACTACTTAAGATTGGGAGTCTAAAAATGAGTATTGCTTCTAAAACATTATTTTCAGGAGTGTTGATACTTGTTGGGATGGCATTTTCCTCATCAGCCTTGGCTGACCCTAATAGCGATCGCATTCAAACTTTGAATCGTCAACGCTTGATTGAAACTAATCGCTGTCAAGGTTGCAATTTACAAAATACAGATTTGAATGGGCTGAAATTGATTGGGGCAGATTTAAATAAAGCTAATCTCCAAGGGGCTAACCTGCGTAGTGTCGATCTTAGAGGGGCTAATTTACAAGAAGCAAATCTTACCTATGCTGATCTTAGTTATGCCGATTTGCGGCTTGCTAACTTCGGTCAGGCAAATTTGCTAGGGGCTAACCTTAGTAATACACATCTGCTTGAAGCTTCCTTTAGACAAAGCAACCTTCAAGAGTCGAACCTCACCGACACTTACGCTGATGGCAATGTTGATCCCTTTACTTCAGTCCGTCAATTTGTCAATCTTGAAGGAGCCAATTTACTTAGAGCCAATCTAACTAATGCCAAGCTAGGTTTCGCCAATCTTGATGGGGCAAATCTCAGCGAAGTAAATTTAGTTGATGCTTATCTCGAAAATGTTTCATTAATCAACACAAATTTAACAAATGCGAAGTTATGTAACACGATCTTACAAGATGGGGCAGTAAATAATCAAAATTGCCGTTAAATTTTTTTTGATCATGCGAGAATAGGCAATATCAAATCTATAGGGTGTCTCAGTAAATCTGGGTCTAGATGATTATGAAACGTACTTATGATAACGAAAAAAAGCCCTCTCAATCTACGACTTCATTCACACCCACAGTCTCATTTTTACAAACTAGACCCTTCGCGCCAATTCAGACGGATTTGGATGAAGATGCTGCGCCTCGACCATCGGGATATAGTGAGAATTTGCTAGAAAAATTAATTAATCAGCACAGCACTGAGTCGTCTGATCCGCCAGTCCAAGCAAAGTCACAGAACCGCTTGAAGATGATTCAAGCTAAGCGGATGTCGATGATCCAAGCCAAGCTGAATATTGGTGAGCCAAATGATAAGTACGAGCAAGAAGCTGATGCTACCGCATCTAAAGTAGTTCAACAGATAAATTCGCCAACTCAGGATAAATCTGTCCAACGAGAATCGGCAATGGAAGAAGATGATGAGTTGCAAATGAAACCTATCTCTTCAATTCAACGAGAATCGACAATGGAAGAAGATGATGAGTTGCAAATGAAGTCTTTGGTGCAGAGACGCGAAAATCTTGGTGGGGGAGAAGCGTCGGCTGATTTAGAGTCGTCAATCCAAAGTGCAAGAGGTAGTGGTCAGTCGCTAGATGCTAATCTACAAGCCAAGATGGGTCAAGTGATGGGAGCAGATTTTAGCGGCATAAGGGTACATACAGACTCGCAATCTGACCAATTAAACAAATCAATTCAAGCAAAAGCATTTACAACTGGTCAAGATGTATTCTTTCGGCAGGGAGCATACAATCCCAGCAGCACTAGTGGACAAGAGTTAATTGCTCACGAATTAACTCATGTTGTGCAGCAAGGAGGAGCATCTCTAGAGACGAACAAACCAGTTCAAAGAAAGACTTCTAAGAAGTTAAATCAGGCAAAATCACAACAGTTTCCCATTACTAATACTCAATCCATTTCATTGCAAGCAGATTTTGAGGATGCATATGTTAACGACGTAGCCCAATTACATACTTTAGATGATTCTTCAGGTAAAGATAAGGGAACTATCAGAGGTGGAAGAAAATTAAAAGTTGGTGATCCAATCAAAGCAGATGAAACAAAAGTTAAAGGAGAATGGATCTTTGCTAGAGATGCTAGAGAGGTCGCGACAGAAGGCTATATCCGTAAAGATAAAATTGTTTTCAAAAATGAAGTGCTGAAGTTGAGGCTTCAACTGACTGATCCCAAATTTAATGATAATGAAACGGG
>JBJTVM010000240.1:0-3106 GCA_046081205.1 Pseudanabaena sp.
GCGATTCTTACCATTTTTCGCTTTCGTCGAACTGACGTTAATTATATAGCTACCCCAATATTAAATAAAGTAGTCCAGAGATTGTGCGATGCTTCGCGTCACATAATCTCTGGGACTATTTTGAGATAATCCAATTGCGGCGGAAAAATCTTGCTAAATCTGACTCATCGATCGCAAGACAAATAGGGCGACCATGAGGACAAGTATGAGGATTGCGGGTTTGTTGCCATTGCCAGAGTAAGTCGCGAATTGTGGACATTTCTAACTTTGTGCCATTGCGAATCGCACTACGGCAGGCTGCCGTTGCTCTTGCCATTGTCGGATCATCCTGCTGACTCATTTCATGCAAAATTACAGTGCAATCCTCATGACCAATGAGAATTTCAGGCAGCGATCGCACAGCCCATAGGTTATTTCCAAAAGCTTCTATTTCTAAACCCAATGCTTGCAAACGTTCAATTTCATCATCAGAAAGTTGCTTTAATAAAATCGGCTGCTCGATCGCCACGATTTGCCACTGGATTTCGATTTGCTCAAAGAGAACTCGCTCATGGGCAACATGCTGCTCTACTAGCCATAAACCTCCTGCATGTTCTGCCAAGATATAAGTATCGAGAACCTGCGAGATCGCCTTTAACGACGAATTTGGCTGGTTAAAGTTTTCGCGTTTGGTAGGAATCAAATAAGAAGTCTTTCGCTCAGCAGTCCTTAATAGATCATTAGCGGCACTATTGTAATTAATTTGTGAGTTTGATTCAGGAACTTTTAGGGCTTCTGTAATGCAATTTTTTAAATGAGTTTGGATTTCTCCTAAATCTTGAATATAGGCTTCAGACTTAGCGGGATGTCGATTCCAGTCAATGCGATCGCAGGGTATGTTTAAATCAACAACACATATAGGAAAACGATTACGTGGTAAGGTTCGCTCTAAACTAGAGAGAATAGTTTGCTCTAATTCAGGGAAATTAATCAGCCGCCCATTGAGAATGATTTTTACCCAATCAGGACGACGACGCGATAGGTGATCGGGTAGTCCGAGGGTAATGGAGATATTGCTCCCCTCTCCTGCGGGAGAGGGGCTGGGGGTGAGGGAAAATTCTTTATATACTAGATCATAGGGCTGAATCGAGCTAATAATTTGGGGCAAAATCTCACTTGCATTCTCTCCTGCCCAAATCGTCATCCATTCTCGATTGTCGAGATTAAATTGCCAGTTAACTTGTGGGTTGGCGATCGCCATTTGCTGAATTTGCAATTGCACTTTGCGAACTTGTTGCGAATTACTAGGCAGAGATTGTAAGCGATTGGGATAGCGAGAAAATAGATTGTGAACTGTGACGACTGTGCCTGTGGCGATCGCCACCACTTTGGGGCTAGTTGGCAAATGACCGTACTGATCATAATGAGCCTGATAGCCCACTGGTTCTAGAACTGGACGACTGCAAATATTTAGATCAGCAAGTTGGGCAAGACTATAGAGAGCTTCACCCCGAAAGCCTAAACTATTAATCTGTTGTAAATCTTCGGCGTTATTGATTTTACTAGTTGTATGTGGTGTAGCAGCCTGTGATAAATCAGCGATCGCCATGCCACAGCCATTATCACTCACTTGTACTGAGAGGGAATCTGTCCAAATGGAAATCACAATTCGCGTTGCCTTCGCATCGATCGCATTTTCGGCAAGTTCTCTTACCACGGCTGCTAAGGAATCAATCACCTCTCCTGCGGCGATTAGATGTACAACTTCTATAGGTAGAGTGTGAATGTTTTGCATTGCTTACCCTAAGCGCTGCTTCAGCCAAAATTGTAATGTGGGTAGTGCAATTCGATAGCCATATTTTGCACCGTAAACTAGTCCCTTTTGTTCCAAACTATCCAATGCTCCTTGAAGACTGCCACCTTTAGAAAGTCGATGTTTTTGAATATATTCACGACTATGGGGGCTAACTGTGGGATCGATCGCCAGACTTTCTAATACCCTTACTTGAGTTGGTGGTAAGAGCATGATCAAAGACTCAAAGGTAGGAGCAAGATCTTCGATTAGTGCCAACATGTTTTGATGCACATGATGCGGTTGAATTAGAAACTCAGATTGAGCATTTATTTGAGTGAGATAATCAAGCCAAATGCGTCTAGTTAAAGCGATCGCATCGCTCAAATTCCCTTGAATATATTCTGTAAATAGCTTTAATACGCTAGTTCGAGGATCAAACTTCAATCCTTTTGCTTGCATTGTCGGTTCTAGCCATTGGCAAAGTTCATCATTGCTAAGAGGTGGAAGTTCGACCACATTTAAACTTAACTTATGCATCCAAGGTTCAGGGACTGTGGCGATTAAGATGTAACTTACTCGACTCTGAAGTTGAATTTCGCGGCGCAAGTATTCTTCCCATTCACCTTTACGATCCCATGAGCGAATATGGGTGAAGTTATGCAACACGATCGCCACTCGGCAATCAAGCCATTCTGCCATCTGTTGTGGCAAGCTGAGCAAATTCTTAAATAAGTTCCAAATTCCCGTTGAGGAGAGCTTCCAACTCATCCGAGGTTTGGACTGTTCCGTTAATTCAAAAGTAATTGGCTCACCCTTGAGTAAAATTTGTAGCTTAATCAGTTCTTCAGGTTGATCAAAGGTACTGAGCAAGCTTTCGGCCAATAGTTTTAAAAAGCGATCGCCATCAGTTGCTCGTAAACAATCTAAAGTAATTACTCTTGCACCAGCTTTTTGAGCAGCCCATTTGACCAAAGTTCTGCGACCGCTTCCAGCAACACCTGCAATCAGCAAATCGCCATCTTCTAACAAAATTTGACTAATTTGCTCTAATTCTGTCTGTCTGCCCACTAACTTCTGGGGCAAAAATGGATTGTTAATCATCAAGCAATTGTATCGTAATTCTTCCTCACGCTAATTCTCATACCAATTCACCAGCAGTTCTCATTATGAAACCTATTTTGTTGTTTCCAGCGCCTAAGGCGCTGGAAACAATAAAATAGGTTTTTAGAAAGCCTGCCAACGGCGGGCTTTCTAAAAACCTATTAAAAACGGGTGTGACCAGAATTTGATGTAAGATAGAAAAGCTGATAAGGTTATAGAGTTTGGACAACC
>JBJTVM010000241.1:0-4558 GCA_046081205.1 Pseudanabaena sp.
GCAGGAGCCGTTGACTTTATTAGCAAGCCTGTCCATGCTCTCGAACTAAGGGCTAGAGTGCAATCAATGCTCAGCCTAAAACAACAATACGATGCTTTGCAAGTATCCCTCGATCGCCTGTTAGTCTTAGAAGCAGAAAAGAGAGAGTTATTAGAAAATCGTAATGCCGAACTAGAACGGCAAACCGAAGAAGCCCATCTGCGAGCCAACACCGATGGCTTAACTCAGGTATTCAATCGCCGTTGTTTTGGCGATCGCCTAAAGAAAGAATGGCGACGGGGAATGCGGGATCAAACAGGGCTTTCCATTATTTTGATCGACATTGATTACTTCAAATGTTATAACGACTTCTACGGGCATCTCTGTGGCGATGACTGCTTGATCCGAGTTGCCCAAACTGCTGCCAAACAAATCAAACGCCCTGACGATCTATTTGCTCGCTATGGAGGAGAAGAATTTGTAGTAATGTTGCCTAATACAGACATAGATGGGGCGATCGCAATTGCTGAGTCCATCCAACAGGCGATCCGCAACCTAAATATTCCTCACGAAGATTCTCAAGTCAGTGAAATTATCACGATTAGCATGGGCATTGCTAGCTTGATTCCTACTTTGGATAAATCTCCAGAGTATCTAGTTGCCCGATCTGATAATGCACTTTATGAGGCTAAGTATCAAGGTCGCGATCGATATGTGGTAGGAATTTCAAGATATTTATCATTGAATAGTTAGCTAAACTCGTCAAACTCAATCAACTAGGAAATACAATCAAACAAGTTTTAGTCCAATAATCATCTCGTAATCCATAACAATCTCGTAATCCATGTCAAATCCATCCATTCTAATAGTTGATGATGAGCCGCGTAACTTTGATGTTATTGAGGCATTCTTGAATGAATACGGCTATGAGTTAAATTATGCCTCTAGTGGACAAGAAGCACTCAAATCTTTAGAAATATTAGAGATAGATTTGATTTTACTAGATGTGATGATGCCCGATATGGATGGTATCGAAGTCTGCGAAAGGATCAAAGCCATTCCCAAATACAGACCGATTCCCATCATTATGGTCACAGCCCTAACCGCCAAAGAAGATCTTGCTAAATGCTTAAGTGCAGGAGCCGTTGACTTTATTAGCAAGCCTGTCCATGCTCTCGAACTAAGGGCTAGAGTGCAATCAATGCTCAGCCTAAAACAACAATATGATGCTTTGCAAATATCCCTTGAGCGCCAGTCCGTCTTAGAAGCAGAAAAGAGAGAGTTATTAGAAAATCGTAATATTGAATTAGAAAAGCAAGTATATGTCCGAACTGCTGCATTGAAAGTTGCATCAGATTTGATTATCCATAATGCGCTGCACGATCCTCTTACCGATTTACCCAATCGCAGGTTTCTATTAGATCGGATCGATCAATCGATTAAGCGATCGCAACAATTAGATTCCTATAATTACGCAATTTTGTTTCTAGATTTAGATCAATTTAAAGTCGTCAATGATAGTTTGGGGCATATCATTGGCGATCAACTGCTAATTAGCATTGCTGAGAAGTTAAAAGCTCATTTGGAGGATGTTTATTTAGTAGCTCGATTTGGTGGTGATGAGTTTGTCATTTTGTTAGAATATATTTCTGATATTGACGAAGTAATTAAGATTACAGAACAGATTTTAAAAGCTTTTCAATTACCATTAATTTTGAATGGTGGAGAAATTTTTATTAATGTCAGTATAGGCATTGTCTTAGGAAATAAAAATTATCACCAAGCTGCCGATCTGCTCCGTGATTCCGATCTCGCTATGTACAAAGCGAAGGCCCAGGGAAGCAATTCCTACAAGATTTTTGATGCCAACATGCATAATCAGGCGATTAAGCGACTGACTCTAGAAACAGATTTGCGTAATGCGATCAATCGCCAAGAATTTATAGTTTACTATCAGCCAATTGTGGATATTCTTAATGGCGATCATTTAATCGGTTTTGAAGCCTTAGTCCGTTGGCAACATCCAACAATCGGCATGGTTTCTCCATTAGATTTTGTGACGATTGCTGAAGAAACTGGATCAATTGTCGCTCTTGATAGGTGGATGTTTTACGAAGCTTGTAAGCAACTTGCCCAATGGCAGGCAAAATATACAAGTTCTCCCGCCCTAAAAATGAGCATCAATCTATCGGTACAGAATATTCGCAATCCCAACCTATTAACAGATATTGATCGCATATTGGCAAAAACAGGGCTAGATGGAAGAGCGATTACTTTAGAAATTACTGAAAGTATTTTAATTGCTGATATCGAAAAAACAATCGAACTGCTCGCTCAAATTAATGCAAGAAATATCCAAGTTAGTATTGATGATTTTGGCACTGGATATTCATCGCTAAATTATATCCATCGTTTACCTGTGGATTACTTGAAAATTGATCGCTCCTTTATCAATCAAATGCAAGAAGGAAGCAGTAATTGCCAAATTGTGCGTACCATAATCGCTTTTAGCAATCAACTAGGATTAGCTGTTGTCGCTGAAGGTATTGAGACACTAGAGCAGCTACAAATTTTGAGGGACTTAAAATGCGAATTTGGTCAAGGTTATTTATTCTCCAAGCCTTTACCCGTGCAAGAAATTGAAGCAAAATTTATGATCCAATAGTTGCTACCTATTGGTAGGATGAATAAAGCCCACTCTACTAATCCTTACATCAACTCACATCAGTACTAAGCAAGATGAGAAGGAGCGATTTCGTAAGTCATGAAGTCATAGGCAGGAATCGTATTCGCAAAAATCATTCTCGCTTCATTAACTAAATCTTCTAAAAGAATGGGATTACCAGGGGAATAGCGCGGACTGAAATGAGTCATGATTAATTGCTTTACATTCGCCAATAGCGCCACTTGAGCCGCCATCGTACTAGTGGAATGTAACCGCTGAAAAGCCATGTCAGAATCTTGATGGGCAAACGTTGTCTCATGGATTAGGACATCCGCATTTTGAGCTAATTCCACTGAACTATCGCAAAAAATTGTATCCGTACAGTAGGCAATCTTTCTCCCGATCTGGGGAGCGCCACAAAATTCCTTTCCATCTATTTTACGTCCATCGGGAAGCGTCACTGTTTTACCTTGCTTCAGTTCACCAAAAATTGGACCTGGGGGAATATTCATCGCGATCGCCTTATCGACATCAAACTTACCAGCGCGATCGCGTTCTACCAAACGATAACCATGAGCTGTCACCTTATGCTTGAGTGGAGCCGCCATCATATAAAATTCTGAATCTTCGCAAACTAGTCCCGTCTTCACCTTATGCACTTTGATCGAGTAAGAGAGGCGTGTCTCGCTATAGCGCAAACAAGCATCAAGGTAGTCACCTAAGCCTGATGGTCCATAAATATCAATATGGCTAACACTCCCCGCCATGCCACAACTAGCCAGCAACCCTGGTAAACCAAAAATATGATCGCCATGCATATGCGTGACAAAAATCTTGGTAATTTGGCTAATTTTTACATCACTTCGCAGTAACTGGTGTTGAGTTGCCTCACCACAATCGAGCAGCCAAACTTCGGCACGCTGGGGTAAACGCACTGCCACACTAGAAACATTGCGCCCGCGTGTAGGCACACCCGAACTAGTACCAAGAAAGGTGATTTGCATATCTAATCATCTACAAAAATCTCGATGCGGCGGTTACTTTTGCCATTGCTATCAGCAGCACTACTAGCCAAAGGACGACTAGCACCATAGCCAACCACCATCCAATAATAGTTCTGTTCGCCGCGTAGTCTTGCCAAATAGTCCTTAACTGCTGTAGCTCGTAAATATGAAAGAGTTAGCTCATCCCCTGCACTGCTCAAATCCATATGACCATTAATCCTGACTCGCTTGCCCGTTGCTAATGGCAATTGAGCCGCAACTTCATCAAGTAAGCGAAAACTTTCTGGACGAATACTTGACTTGTCCACATCAAACAACGCATCAGAAGAAAGGGTAAATTGCTGTTTTTTATAATTTAAAAAGTTAAAGGAGGGTTGCCATACTAAATCTGGTCGCGTAAAGGCGATCGCTAAGCCAATGCTCGTACCTGAGATCGCACTTACGCCCAGAAACATGCTGCGAACGATAAATTTCACAACCGAACGACCCATTTGGCTAGAATTGCCAGAGGGTTGCCCCGAAGATTTACCCATTGACTTATCTGGAGTCGGTAAATTTTCCACAATTATTTCTTCTTTGCTTTAGAGCTAACAGTCGTATCAATCAGTTCTAACTCAGTAGCGCGAAACGAAACGATCTTTTCCCAGTTTCCACCACCAAAAATCACGGCGACTCGATCATCGGTTACCCGTTGCACTTGTCCCTGAAACCCATAATAGGTATCACCTTCATTGATAACCCGCACCGCAGAACCTGGAAAAATGATTGGCTGCATACTCTCTAAAAACTCCTAACTATGGTTTTAACTAGGTTAATTCTATATCCTTTGCCACTGTTCTGTGTATTGCTCAGTGTATTGTCAGCAATTCTCATTATTAAAATCGGTTTTTTGAAAGCCCGCCAACAGCGG
>JBJTVM010000242.1:0-1648 GCA_046081205.1 Pseudanabaena sp.
ACGCATCACAATCACTTGACTGGGAACGATCGCAAATAATTATTAAAAAAATCTTTACATCCATGTCGTAAATCAACTGGCACTGGTCAGCTAATGAGGGATAGGTGCTGAAATGTCCAATTCAAGGCGATAAAAAAGTCGGAAATACGTCGATCACGTTTTAGGTGACCAGTGCCAATCAACTCTGTAGGATATGACGGCTAAATATTCACTATGGCATAAATTTTTTAGATTAATAATCAAACAAACTGCTTAAGCGGCTTTCCATGGTTTATAGCAATTCACAGAAGTGTCGCCACACTTTTGTGAGTTAAAAACTAAACGCTGTAAGGGTTTTGAAAGCACAAAATGGCTACACCATTTTGTGCTTTGGTATTACTTGATTAAGCCCAAAGGCGATCGCACGTTACTTTACTTTTTAGGGGTAGAATCTAAGGGATTTTCTTGTACATTTACCTAAAAAATTTTGCTTATGTACGACTGCATTGTTGTGGGAGCAGGTCCATCTGGTGGTTCAGCCTCCTATCATTTGGCAAAACGAGGTCGATCGGTTTTGCTACTCGAAAAAGAGAGCCTGCCTCGCTACAAGCCCTGTGGTGGCGGTGTTTCGCCGATGGTACAGGAATGGTTTGACTTTGACTTTTCGCCAGCAGTTTCCCTGACAGTCCAACAAATTCGCTATACATGGCAAATGGGCGATCCTGAACTCGTTGCCCTCGAAACCAAAGAACCTGTTTGGATGGTGCGCCGCGATGTTTTTGATCATTACCTTGTGCAGCAGGCCCAAAAACTAGGCGTAGAACTTCGTGATAATACTGGCGTTATAGGCATTGAATGGAAAAGCGATCGCTGGTTAGTCAAAACTGAAAATGATGTTTTTGAAGGCAAGTATGTAATTGCTGCTGATGGAGCAAAAGGCAGCATGGCAAAATGGTTAGGATTTAAAGAACGAAAACGCCGCATGGGAGCAGCCCTTGAAGTTGAGGCTCCTTGCCCTGCACCAGATGTTAGTGCGGCACATTTTGACTTTGGCTCTGTTCAAAATGGATATATTTGGAACTTCCCAAAGGCTGACGGTTATTCCATCGGAGCAGGGACATTTATCGGCGGCGAAAAGCAAAATCTCAAGGAAATTGCTGCTAAATATGCTCAGGAATTTGGAATTAACGTCACTTCTATGAAGCAATATGGGCATCCCATTTGCCTATGGGATGGTCATCAACCACTTCATACGCAAAATGCGCTACTCACAGGTGAATCGGCTTGTATCGTTGATCCATTCACGGCTGAGGGCATCCGTCCTTCACTTTTAACTGGGATGTTTGCAGGTCAAGCGATCGATGAAGCAATCGGTGGTAATACTGATGCGCTCAAGCAATATACCCTCAGAATCCAAGAAGAATGGGGTGAAGACATGGTTTGGGCACAGCGCATTGCCAATATTTTCTACCGCATTCCTAGTTTTGGCTACAAGATGGGAGTGAAGCGTCCTAGTGCTAGTCAACGCATGGGTAAAATTCTCTGTGGTGAACTGCGTTATCGCGATGTGGCAGGAGCAGCCATTAGACGATTAACTAAGGGACTAATGGGCATGAAGTAAAAGAAGAGAGAGCCACCTCTTCTTTAATAGACCTGTTGGGAAATAAAA
>JBJTVM010000243.1:0-2874 GCA_046081205.1 Pseudanabaena sp.
GACTTGCGAAGCAAGTCTCCTTTTTTATGGTGATAAAAGCCTGATAAAAGAACTCACCGCGCAGCGGTGAGTTCTTTTATCAGGCTTAGTTAGCTATTTATGATTTGAGAACGCGCACTACCGTAGTTTGCGGAAGACTACTAGCATTAAGCTCTAAAGTTGAGCCTTCGAGTTTACGCACCGTATCGGGGGGCATAAGCGCGAGGAACTCATCTACTGATGCTAGTTGACAAGAATTACTGGACTTGTCGGTACGGTAATAAGTGGGGATAACAATGCGTGGGTTAAGTTCTTGGACGATCGCCCTTGCTTCGGCTGGAGAATAAGCTTTTAACTGCATCGGATCAGTACCTTGAGGATTACCACCAATGGGCAAAATCAACACATCGGGACGACCCATTAAAATCCTTTGAGAAGCAGTGATTGGCGCAGCCGCCCCACCTAAATGCAATATAAAAATACCTGATTGTTTCCAGCGCCATGCCACATTACGTCCAAATCGGCGGCCACCGATGCGATCGTGATCCATGGTGATGCCTTGCAGATTAATACCTTTAAGGTTATAAGAACCTGGCTCAGACAAAACTCGCATATCTTTGGGAAGATTTTCCAAATATCCTTCATCTAGTAATCGTGAGCTAATCAAAATATAGTCAGATTTTGCCGTAGGAGAATTTAATTTGGCAGTACAGCCAGCAGGACGGAAAGGATGTGTTAAAAAGCTGACATTATCCCCTGAGATTAAAAATGACAGATGCCCCAACCATTGAAGCCTTAGAGTTGAATTAGTCTGTGAATTAGCTGCGTCAGCAATGATTCCTGCGGTAAATGCTGATATTAGTCCACCTTGAGCGAGTCGAAGAATTTGTCTGCGGCGCATTTTGTTTAGTGTGTTTAGTTAATTGAGTATTTTGAACTATGAGAGAATGTTGTACAAAACGATACTTTAATTATGAGGCTGTGACGCTTAATCCTTTTAAGAAGTTTCTCAGCAAGTCTTTGCCTGCCTCAGTCAAGATACTTTCAGGATGGAATTGTACACCTTGGACATGAGGATATTGCTTGTGTCGGACTGCCATGATGATGTCATCTTCAGTCCATGCTGTAACTTCAAGTACATCAGGGCAGTTATGCCGATCAATCACCAAACTATGATATCGAGTTGCTGTAAATGGATTAGCTAGCCCTGCTAAAATACCGACTCCCGTATGATAAATTTGTGAGGTCTTGCCATGCATTAAGTAAGGTGCAGAGACAACTTTGCCACCATACATTAACCCCATACTCTGATGACCGAGACAGACACCCAATATCGGAGTATTTGCGTCCATTTCCCGAATAATATCTAGGGATACACCTGCTTCTTCGGGGCGACCAGGACCTGGGGAAATTACGACTCCTGCAGGGTTAAGCTGCTTAACTTCTTCGATGCTTATTTCATCATTTCGCTTAACTATAATTTCGCCTAAAGTGGGGAATTCAGGTAATAATTCCCCAAGGTACTGTACAAGGTTATAGGTAAAGCTGTCGTAATTGTCGATAACGAGAATCATGTTTACAGGACTTGTATTTATGAAGCTTATTTATAGCAATTGCCAATTAAACAAACCTCAAGAAAATTTTTCAAAAGTTGCTTCGCAACTTTTGAAAAATTTTTTTAGTCTAGGTTTGATGAATAATTGCTGTACATAAGCTTAGAGCTTAATAGCGATCGCTAATTTATTACTCAAATTTGGCTTTCTCAATTTAACATTCTTTATCAAGAATTCAGACCAGAAAAGATTATGAAACCAGTTTTGGGAATTTTCGCGTCGGTCTTAACTACTTCGGCACAGTTAAACAACAGAACCAAAACCTGTTCTGCCCACTACACAGGCAGAACAGGTTTTGGTTCATTAATTTTGCCTATCTACTTAGTGTTTGGGGTAAGTTATGCAGATGTGGCGATCGCCCAACTGCGTGAAAAGCCACCTCAAAGAGTGCCGTTCCAGCAACAGGTAGTTGTCCCGCCCAATGAAAATGCTGATCAGCTTTTGGAGCGTGGTAATGCCTATGTGCGTTTGGGTAATTTAGAAGGGGCGGTGGTAATTTTTCGGGCAGCAATCAAGAAAAATCCTGAACTTACTGCCGCACATTACAATCTGGGTCTAGCTTATGCACAGGGAGGAAAGCTCAAAGAAGCTATTAATTCTTTTCAACGGGCTACAAGACTCGACCCTAAGTTTGCGATGGCTTTCAGTAATTTAGGCGCGGCTCAATTGCAGTCAGGCGATCCTAATCAAGCTATTGCCAATTTACAAAGAGCCATTCGTCTCGATCCAAAGCTTGCAGTTGCCTATTACAATCTCGGTCTGGCATTTAAAGACAAGAAAGACATAAACAATGCGATCGCTAGTCTTAATCAAGCCCTCAAGCTCAACCCTCAAGCGCCTGAAACGATCTATAACTTAGGGCTATTAATTCAAGCTCAGGGAGATCTTCAAAGGGCGATCGCGCACTATGCAAAGGCTGTGCAATTGAATCCTGAATATGCAGAGGCTTATTACAATTTGGGCGCAGCTTTATTAATTCAAGGTCAGACTGAAAAGGCGATCGGGCAACTGCGTAATGCTTTGCAATTCCGTAAAGACTATGCGGAGGCTTTTTATACGCTTGGAGTGGCGCAGGTAAGGGCTGGACAGAGGCAAGAGGCGATTCAATCTTTTATTCAAGCACAGGCTTATTTTAATCAACAAAAAAATACTCAATGGGCGCAACAAAGCGATCGCCAGATTCAGAGATTACGCAGCAGCTAAACAAGAAAATTTTTGCGAAGCAAAAATTTTCTTGTTTAGGGAACACTCCAGACATGAATATTACAGTCTTCGCCGCCAC
>JBJTVM010000244.1:0-3207 GCA_046081205.1 Pseudanabaena sp.
AATAGATCGGCGATCGCTGCACCTACATTTCCAAAGCCTTGTACCGCCACGGTTGTTCTTTCACGTTGCATTTTTAACAATGGCATCAAAGTCTCAATTGCAAAAAAAGCTCCCAATCCTGTTGCGGTTTCACGACCGAGACTACCGCCCATCGCGATCGGCTTGCCTGTAATTGCCGCAGGACAGAGCTTTCGTTGAATATTGCTATATTCATCTACCATCCATCCCATAATCGTCTGATTGGTCTGCACATCAGGCGCAGGAATATCCACATCTGCACCAATAAAATCAGCGATCGCATCAATATAGCCACGACTGAGGCGTTCTAATTCAAACTTGGATAATTGCTTTGGATCGACTGCTACACCCCCCTTTGCGCCACCAAAAGGTAAATTTACCGCCGCACATTTAAAGGTCATCCAAAATGCTAAGGACTTGACTTCATCCATATTTACACTGGGGTGGAAGCGAATTCCTCCTTTAGTAGGTCCCCGCAAATCGTTGTAGCGCACTCGGTAGCCTTGAAAAACTTTCAAGGTTCCATTATCCATTCTCACAGGAATGGAAACCTGTAAACTTGCTTTCGGAGATTTTAATCGCTCGATCGCATCTTCAGAAATATTCACATGGGCGATCGCATCGGCGAGTCTCTCGCTTGCCTGATCAAATAAAGACTTTGACACCAATAACTCCCGTAGTTTGTGTTCTAGTAAGCCTGAATCATAAAACAGGGGCTATTACTGCTTTATTAATTGATATTACAGCGCTTCGCGCTCAAACCCAAACTAAGAAAAATTTTGAAAGTGTTGCTCTGCAACACTTTCAAAATTTTTCTTGTGTTCGTTTGATCGGTGATTGCTGTAATTTTAGGATAGGCGGCGCGAAGCGCTGACTATCCTAAACCCAAGAAGTGGCGGCGCTTCGCGCCACCACTTCTTGGGTTTTATGCCTGAGTAGCTATAGTACTAATCTCAATTAGCGGCAGTAGTATCCCGTTTTGAATTTGTCCATTAGTGCTAAGTTCACTGTGACAGAGATATAAGCGATCGCCTGTGCGATCCAGCAAATCCCTCAGCAATCGCTGTAACCTTTGCATATCCTCATCACGTTGATTTTCGATTGTCCATCGTTCACCATTCCAACCCTTAAGAAAAAGTGGCGCACCAAATAGAGACGCGGCTCCACCCTGTAACCACAAATCAGAACTAGCATCTAGCCAAAATTGCCAACGATGCGATCGCCTTGCCATCCGATATTGAATAATTGTTGCGAGGACAACGCTATCTTCAGGCTGATTAGGAGCATAGGGATTTGCCGTGACAGTACCTTGCCTGATTAGTTGAATAAAATTTTCGAGAATGACCGCATCTTCTAGATCGAGGCGATATCCCAGTTGCCAATAGTACTGAGCAGTTTCAATCAGTGATTGTAAAGTCGCCGTATGTTCATAATTAAGCTTGCGCGGTTTAAAGAAAGCCTGAATAGCGCGATCTATAAATAATAATGGAGCATCCTTGGGCGATTGTTGTTCTATCCATTGTCGCAATTTTTCGTAGGATTGAGTAGCTTCATAGCCAAGGCGATTCCATTGATTATAGGTTTCAGCCTCTAGTAGTTGTGGTTTTTCTGGATGTCTAGCAAAGCAGTAGTCGGCAAGCATTCCCGCCCGCACTGGATCGATCGCTTCGGTAAGTACCACCAACATCTCGGCGATATGATCACGGCTAACCAGTTGACCGAGGTTGGGATAGACCAGCGAGATTAGAGTTAATAGCGATCGCACTTGAGCCGAATAGGATAAGGGACGCTGATCGTCGAGGGGTGTGATTTTAATATTCTTTTTGCGAAGAATTTCGATAATTGCGTAATTGGCAATATTATCCAGCCCAGGGGCGATGATTGCAATCTCGCTAGCTTTAATTGCACCAGAGGCGATCGCTTCGACAATCGTTTCGGCGACATTGCGGAATAGCTTAGCCCGTGAAACTGACTCAATGGAATGAATGGTATCGTAAGGCTCGATAAATTGTAAAATTGGTTCATTGACGACTTGTAGGACTGATTCAATAACTTCAGCACCCAAAGTGTC
The DNA here is from genome assembly GCA_046081205.1 of Pseudanabaena sp. Lineage (GTDB taxonomy): Bacteria > Cyanobacteriota > Cyanobacteriia > Pseudanabaenales > Pseudanabaenaceae > Pseudanabaena. The sequence goes on from JBJTVM010000244.1 coordinate 2,090, forward strand.
ATCAGCATGGGGTAAATTGATGATTTCGCATTCAGATTTAAGTTCTTGCCAATATGCTGGATCGGCTCCTAATCCTAACCTTGCTGATCCGTCAGGATTAAAAGTGAACATTCCAATCGCACCATTCTTGAGCAGAAACTTGCATAAGTCACAGGCGATCGCTGGCATCTCATCAGCGCGATCGACAATTACATATCGAAATCTCTCTTTGAGTTTCCGTTGATATTGAGGATTGGGAAGCAAGTAATGAGCGAATAAATCTGTGATGATTCCATAGGTCAGCAAGCCGCGATCCCAGCAATATTTACGCCACTCTAGTAGTGCTTCACCAATTTCCTCCCATTGTTCTAATATTTTATTCTCAGTCTCCTCAATACTGTCAATCGCATTAGTCTCAATCCCAGCATTTAAAACAGCAGGAATTTCATTAAGCTCGCGCCCTCCATAATCCGCCAATAGAAACAAGTCTAATAGTCTACGTACAAGGCGATCGCGTCCAACTCCTTCCATTAGCAAAGTTCCCGTTTCGATGCGATTCTTCCAGAGCTTATTCGCAAGTTCCTGCTCATTCTCAACTCTTAGAAGTAGCGGGAACTGAGCCTTGAAATCTAGTTCTTTGACTAATAATGTCCAAAATAAACGCACTTCATCCCGAAAAAAACTGAGTGGTGTGATAGCGGTGACGGGATAGCTGCCATGGGCTGCCATCGTCAGGCGATCGCTAAGTTCTCGACGTTGTTGAGAATCAACGGTAAGAACCAAAACCCTTTGGGAAGCAGCTTGGGGATTGGACTGGTAAGCAAAGTCTGTTTCTGCCCAATCACAAAATCGCTGAACTATTTGCTGAGTTTTGCCGCTCCTACTACCACCTTCAATCCATAAATTCGTCATGTCAGAATTTCAGTTCTATTATCTTTACGGTAGTCAGCATCAATGTGATTGCCCTCTGCTTGGTTAACCATTGTAAGCTAAAAGCATCGTATATTTGCTCTATTTCGCAATGTGGCGATCGAGTTGGAAGCTGGGAAGGGGTGCAGTTATACCAATTCACAGAAGTGTGGCAACACTTCTGTGAATTAAAAACAAACCCTGTAATGGTTTTGAAAGCACAAAATGGC
>JBJTVM010000245.1:0-3143 GCA_046081205.1 Pseudanabaena sp.
CATCATGAGTGGCTAGACAACAAAAAATCTAGGTACATTGGTGAACTTAATAGTGAAAAACATCTTGATGCAAAAGAACTGTTTGAAGCAGGTAAAAAATTACGCCAGACCGAAACTGAGATAAAAAAGATTTTGAGAGAAATTGAGAGAGGCAAAAACAAAGGAATTATTATTGAACCTGTAACTTTATTCGACAATCCTATTGATTGGTCAGTTTTATTGGAAAATCGGATTTTAAAGGATTCCGAGCCAATGATTAACAGAGCGCAGGGAACTTTTTTCCATTTGCGTCCAGACGAAGTAAATGAAATGATCCGTTTATTAAAAGAGGCAGGAAACAAAATTGACATTCCATTAAAGGGGCAATCTAATGGAAACAGGGAATTTCTAAAATCGGTGACTTTTCATCAATCATTCAGTTATGAAGATTTTATCGAAGGTATTAAACCAGAAACTAATGATTCTTTAACAGTTACTTATCCAGTTATTGATGGGGTTTTCAAAAAAATATGTGAAAAAGCTAAAGGAGACCGTTCTCATAAATACTTACTTGTAATTGATGAAATAAATCGAGCCAATATATCTAAAGTCTTTGGTGAATTGATTACGCTGATTGAAGATGACAAAAGGATTGGAGCGCGTAATGAATTAAAAGTTACCTTGCCATACTCCCAAGAAGAATTTGGCGTACCGCAAAACCTTTATATATTAGGAACAATGAACACAAGCGATCGCTCGATCGCACTCCTAGACATAGCACTCCGCCGCCGATTTACCTTTATCGAACTCAAACCCGATCCTGAACTGCTAACAGAGAAAGTTATCGAGGGCATCAAACTAGATCGATTGCTCACCCAACTCAACAAACGTATTACCCTCCTCATCGGACGCGATTACCAAATTGGGCATAGTTACTTTATGAATGTTGAAACACTCGAAGATCTGCGATTTACTTGGTATCACCGCATCATTCCACTATTACAGGAATACTTCTATCACAACAGCGAAATGCTAAGAGTAGCGATCAGCGAGAAATTTATGCCAGCAACGGACGTAGATCCCAACTTAAAAAAAGCACTCGGTAATTTCTTCCCTTTAGAACCTCAGTATGAAATCACAGAATTAGAAGACGATGATTTTAGAGATGCGTTGCTGAAATTAGCTGATGGGTAATGTGTATTTGTGTTAGACAATATCGCCTTTACTGCGCTTATTCAAATAGCGATTTAGCTGAAATCTCATAAACCAAGCATTTGTTTGACATCGCAAGTAGCTAGCGATCGCTCTGTGATGTGATTATTTGAGAGGCGATCGCCCCAAATTACTTAAGGCAGTTATGCTAATCTGGCAATAAGTTAATGGTACTGTAAAACTATGAAACTACAAATTCAAGGCATTAAATCAGGGCAAACGATTCAACTGTTAGATATAGTTAATATCCCTGATGGCACAGTATTTCTAGAAATTGAAGCAGATAAATCCAGCGATACAAGAGCAAGACTAGCAAGACTAAATCGTGTATTCGGCGCATGGCGCAACCAGTCCGACATTAATCTAATATTTGCTGATATTGACACACAACGCCATAGGAACTATGGCAGAAGTATTGACTCCTGCGATTTCTAATTATCCATGTATTTACTTGACACCAACATCTGCATCGCATTGCTCAAAGGCAATTCTCAAGTTATTTCGTCCTTTAATACCTGTGCTGATGAATGCTATATTTCCACAATTAATGTTGCTGAACTTTATAAAGGAGTTTACTGCTCACAACAAGTAGCACAGAACCTCGCATCACTTGAGATTTTTCTCCAAGATATGCCAATTATCAGTTTTGACCTATTGGCAGCTAAAGAATTTGGCAAAATCCAATCAGAACTTAGACAAATTGGTAAGCCAACAGGTGAATTAGATGCCATGATTGCTGCCATAGCGCGATCGCGTCAGGATCGGGTAGTTACGAATAACACAAAAGACTTTGTTAATATTTCTGGTTTAGGTTTAGAGAATTGGCTCGTTTAGTGATCGCCTTTACTGCACTTATTCAAATAGCGATTTATCTAAAATTCATAAACCAAGTATTTGTTTGACATCATTTTAAGCGATCATCGCACTTTCATTGCAAGTAACTAGCGATCGCCCTGTGATGTAATTAGTTGAGAGGCGATCGCTACGCAAGTTAAGGCTTTTAACCTCCCCTAAATGGGTAGCGATCGCGATAAATAGCTAATAGAAGTGTAAACATCAGCCAAAAGGCTTACAAAAAAATCCTATATTGCTCAACAAACTAGTAGACATTTTAGGAAAAGGGGTGTATATTATAGAAGTGTGAGGAGCGAACAAAAGAAAAAGCCTAGGAACGAAACAGGGAAAGTAACCTAGGCTTTTTCTTTTGGTTACTATAAGTAAAAAAGGGAGAGTAGTTTATTAACTGCTCTCCCTTTTTTAATAAGCATTTGCAAGCAAAAGCCTCGCGTTGCGAGGCTTTTGCGGGGGGTAAAGTAATCTGTGTAAAGCCTATAATATCAATTCACAGAAGTGTCGCCATACTACTACCGCAATCACTGCATAATGGAGATTAAACCAGAGAAGATAATCCTGCAAGTTAATTGGATTGTCTCGGTTACATAGAACAAGTAATTGAGTTAGCGATGCATTTTATTGATCGAGTTACGATACAAGTGAAGTCTGGCAATGGTGGTGACGGACTCGTAGCCTTTCGCCGCGAGAAATATGTGCCTGCGGGTGGCCCTGCGGGTGGAAATGGTGGTCATGGCGGCTCAGTACTCTTACAAGCAACTACCGATCTGCAAACCCTTCTAGACTTTCGCTTCGAGAATATTTTTAAAGCTGAAGATGGTGAACGTGGTGGCCCTAGCAATATGACGGGTCGCAAAGGTAGCGATCGCATTATCAAAGTGCCACTGGGTACTGTAGTAATGAACGAAGAAACAGGCGAAGTTTTGGGCGATCTCACTGATATTAATCAAACCTTATTGGTAGCCAAAGGGGGTAAAGGTGGCTTAGGCAATAAACATTTCTTGAGTAATCAAAACCGCGCTCCTGACTATGCTTTGCCTGGATTACCAGGGGAAGAACTATCTCTTTATTTAGAGCTAAAGCTCATTGCGGAAGTAGGC
>JBJTVM010000246.1:0-6078 GCA_046081205.1 Pseudanabaena sp.
TTTTTATCGGCTTGAAATGGACGTTTCAGCACCTATCCCTCATTAGCTGACCAGTGCCTCAAAGAGATTATGTACAAATTATCCGTGATAGCGGTAATGCACTATTAACGATCATTAATGACATTCTTGATTTTTCTAAAATTGAATCAGGAATGTTAAAAATAGAAAGCAAACCTTTATTTTTGGAAGATATTATAAAATCGGTTTGCGAACTTTTAAGCAAACAAGCGAAAGATAAAAGTCTCAACATTCAGTATTCGATAAATCCTGACATTGCCAAAGATTTGTTAGGTGACGCTACTCGAATTCGCCAAGTTTTAATTAACCTTTTAGGTAATGCCATTAAATTTACCCTCCAAGGTCATGTAGAAATCTCAGTTGCATCTCGCTTACCTTCTAGCGATCAAGCCAATTGCGATAAATCATGCGAATTAATTTTCACAGTTGCAGATACAGGTATTGGCATTGAATATGAGCAACTGAATCTATTGTTTCAACCTTTTACCCAAGCTGATTCTTCCATTAGCCGCAAATATGGTGGAACAGGACTAGGACTAGCAATTAGCAAGAGTTTAGTGGAGTTAATGGGAGGGGCTATTTGGGTAGAGACCAATGGGCGGATCGGTGGAAATCCTCCTGATAATTGGACATTTGATTCTGAGTCTATACACATGCGAGGCTCCAAGTTTTACTTTACGATCATGTTGGAAACTGTGCCTACAAGAAGTAGCCAAACAGATATTAATAAAGTCATTCAACCAACTTTATCTCCTCTATCCCAACCAAATCTTCCATCAGCTACTTTCCAAGTTCTTATTGCTGAGGATAATCTTGTTAATCAAAGGATACTTGCATTATTTCTAGAAGGTCTTGGCTATAGTCCAAAGCTGGCGAACAATGGGTTAGAAGTTTTAGAAGCTCTCGAAGAAAAAAACTATGACCTTATTTTTATGGATATACAAATGCCTAAGGTCGATGGAATTACAGCAACTAAAAAGATTCGTCAAGATTTTAAACAACAGCCTTTGATTGTAGCTTTGACCGCTAATGCTTTGCCAGAAGATCGCCAATTATGCCTAGATGCGGGGATGAATGACTTTATTACTAAGCCAATTCAGATTGAAGATATTGTGAATATTTTTACGAGATATAGCACTTTGCGCTGACTTAAAAACCAGAATAAATTTTGAAAGTGGCGCGAAACGACACTTTCAAAATTTATTCTGTATTCCTTAAAGTCTGTATATAGCGTTTTTCAATCAAGCGAGGTACATAGGTTTGTTTCCCCACCGATGGCGGGGAAACAAACCTGTTCTTCACTAGACTGATAAAGGCTATAAGCTGTATCTCTAAATAAACTATTTAAAAAATCTATATGAATATTTCTGACAATCTGTTTAACATTATTTCATGGATGTCAGGTGAATTTAATAATCGTGAACAATCACTAGATCAGCCTGTTTGGTTCGTGAATTTAGTCTGGTGGCAACGTCCCATCAGATTTGACGTTTTAGGCAGCATTGCCATCTTTGCTGAGCAAGCCAATGCCTTGATTCTCGATCGCCCATATCGTCAGCGTATTTTGCAATTTGTAGAAAATGACGACAAAATCCAAGTGAAATATTGGGGATTTAAAGATCCTGCGGTATGGTCGGGATCTGGGCGCGATCGCGATCGGCTCAATCAAATCACCATCAATGACATCGAGCCTCTTGCTGGTTGTTTGCTAGATGTTTCATTTGCCAATGGTCGATACAAAGCCGAAATGCCCAAAGATGCTAAATGTTGTTTTCAATATTTAAACGAATCGCGTCAAGTTGTCTTAGGATTTGAGGTTAGTGCTAATGAATTTTGGAGTGGCGATCGCGGAGTTGATCCTGAAACAGGCACTGCCATCTGGGGTGCAACTGTGGACTTTTATAAATTCAAAAAAATCCAAGACTTTAGCCATGAGTTTTAGATTGTGAAGGTTCACGGCAACAAATAATAGGCTAATTGTTTTCTTAGATACGGGTGTTTTAGATAATGTAACTAATTCTACAGTGCTAGATGGAGATGTGATTTTAGCGTCTCAAGCATTGTTTCAAGCACAGAAAGGACATGAGGTTATAGTTGCAACTACAAATGTCAAACATATATTTCTAGATTTGTTGATGCACGTCTATGGACAGATATCTAGATGACCGTACTTACCGAACCGTGACGATTAGTGACATAATGTACAGGAAAACTTAGGATTAAAACTGATACTGCTATGTCAGATGGAAAAGGATTTGGCTTTGGTTTAGGCAAAATGAAAGAAGCCTTCCAAAAAGCGCAGCAAATTCAAGAAGGCGCAAAAAAGCTACAGGAAGAATTAGATGAGTTGCGTCTAACCGGTGAATCTGGTGGTGGTTTGGTAAAAATCACTCTAAGCGGCAACCAAGAACCTCAAAGTGTGGAAATTGCTCCTGAAGCTTTGAATGAAGGCGCAGAAGTTTTATCAGACTTAGTACTCGCAGCCCTTAAGGATGCTTATCAGCTTTCTACTGGCACAATGAAACAAAAAATGGAAGACCTCACAGGTGGATTAGGTCTGCCCGCAGGTTTCTAAATTTTCAACAAGTATTTTCAAGCAGTTTGTTTTGTAAACTGCTTGAAAGAGGCTAAAGTTTTTATTTGATATTTTTATGATTAACAACCCAGCTTTACGTGTCCAACGCCGTAACCAGCCCGCAGCACTCATCCCTACACAGCAGGAAGTTTCTATTCTTGATTGGCTAGAGTCAACAGGGCGCTTGATTTCTAGAGAAGGTACTGAGTCAAGCTTGAAGTTTGATGATGAGGCTGAAGAACTAAGTGAATTGATGTTAGGCGATGACTCTAGCTACATCGATGATGATGACGACGATAATGATGACGACGATATTGATTAGACATAAAAAATGCGGTTAGCCGCATTTTTGAGGTGATATGTCTAAGAAACAGAAATTCCCCCATCTAATTGGGTCTAAATGGACGGCAATGCAAGAAACTTTCGGATGGCGACATTTTGTAGTAGTCAATCGAAAAAATGAAGGAGATTTAGTTTTTGCAGAAATCAAAGCAGCTTGTGATGACTCCGTAAGGTTTTGGCTAAATGCTAAAGTCCTGAAAAGGCGATCGCTATGGTTGCCTGGTTGGAAAACATTACAAGAAATATAAAAAAGAGATAGTGCTTTGCGCTATCTCTTTTTTATATTTAAGCTGTAGCTAACGCTTTGATATTCATTAACTTTAAGAAGCGATCAAAGTTGAAATATTTCCCCATCATGTCGCAAATACTGTTTACTTTCACACCCTCATGCAGGCGCACTTGCCCCAGACAGCCCTCGATAATACTGACCGTGCTGAGGGTGTCTTTGCTAACTGAGAGGATTGGTACACCTAATTCCATCGCCTTATGAGCTACATCATCACTAATAAAAGGACGACCTGTCAGAATTAGGCAGTTTGTCGATGTTTCTAGCGCGGCAAACTGAAGATCGATACGGCTACTGCCAGTAATTACAGCTTTGTTATAGGACTTGCGGAAATAGCTTTGGGCGGAGTTGACATCCATCGCCCCAATTTTGAGTTCCTCAACCATAATTTTTTCTAAGTCAATATTTTCGGGACGGCAGAGGACATTTGCACCCAGTTGATCGATAATCTCGGAAACGCTGACACTTCTCAAGGTGCGATTTTCAGGCATGAGTGCAAAGACGGGAACACCATGATTTTCAAGATAGGGGTGGAGAATTTCGATCGCTGTTTCATACTGCTCATCAGGAATGTCATTGATCACCACTCCTAATAAGCGATCGCCAAAGCGTCGTTTTGCCATCAAGATATGGTCAACTACTAACAACGAGCCAAATCGCATGACCAGTAAAATCGGTGCTTCGAGCTGATCTGCCATTTCCTCTAGAGAAAGCCCAAAAACCGTGCCTTCGGCTGTATTGGCAGGGGCTTCTAAAAGTACGAGATCGCCATCGATTAATTTTTTATACTCATCCAACTTAGTACTGTAATCATCTTGATCTTCACCAGATAGGCGACGTTGAAGAGCCTCGCGGTCAAGGTTAAGCAGAGTGGGTCGCAAAAGTGATTGCGGCAAATTTAGCGATTGCTTAATAAATTCCACATCAGCTTCCGTGCGTTCGGCTGATTCGGGCAATTCTTTGGTCGTAAAAGTACCGATTGGCTTACCATAGCCAATCTTGTAACCTTTAGCTTGCAAGTTGTATGTTAATCCCAAAATTGTTGCTGATTTTCCACTGCCTGAACGGGTGGAACCAATCAACAAATGCTTAGCCTGTGGCACGTCTTGCCCTCTAAAAAATGATTACAAACTTTACTGGATGCATTAAAGCCTACATCCTGTTTGGCTATTGTAACTGATGGACTGTTACTGATAATTTTTGATATTTACATTTATGCATAGTGATTATGCAATTTATCATTAAGATTCTCTAATACCAATTCACAGAAGTGTGGCAACATCTCTGTGAATTAAAAACCAAATCCTGTAAGGGTTTTGAAAGCACAAAATGACGTAGCCATTTTGTGCTTTGGTATAAAACTATTTTATCGATATATGGCATCACTAATTTGGCAAGCATCAAACATTTCCTTTGGATCATGTACTCTTAGGATATCTGCTCCCCCAGCAATGCAGGCTGTACATGCGGCAATGGTTCCAAATAGCCGATCTTTAGGTTCGGGTTGATCGCAGAGCTTACCAATAAAACTTTTACGTGATACTCCCATTAACAAGGGTGCGCCAACTTCTTGAAAGGTTTGTAAATTTCTTAACAGTTCAAGATTATGTTCGACAGTTTTACCAAAACCTATACCTGGATCGATCGCGATTAAATCCTTAGGAATACCGCAAGCTTTAGCAACCAAAATTGCATCAGCAAGAAATTGCTTCACATCCTTTACCACGTTGCGATATTTTGGGTTTTCTTGCATCGTGCGTGGTTCCCCTTGCATATGCATTAAAAAAATTGGTACTTGCAGCTTTCCCACCAGAGGCAACATTTCAGGATCAAATCGACCTGAAGACACATCGTTGATCATATCGGCTCCTGCGGCGATCGCGGCTTTCGCGACACTTGCTTTGACTGTATCAATGGAGATGGGTAATTGGGGATATTCAGCCCGAACTGCTTCAATGATCGGCAAAATGCGATCGCTTTCTGCTTCAGCACTAACTGGCTGAGCATTGGGTCTTGTCGATTCGCCACCAATATCGAGGATGTCGATGTAAGGTAACATCTGCGCGACTTGCTTTAACGCTGCATCCCGTGAGTTAAATTGACCGCCATCGCTAAAACTATCGGGTGTAACATTCAAAATACCCATCAAGTAAGTGCGATCGCCCCAAACAAATTGGCGATCGCGAATTACCCAATTAGTTAATTTAGTTGATTTAGCAGTCTTACTTATGCTTGGATTCAAAGTTTCAACCTCAGAAATTTTTACAGCGCTTGGTTCTATTAAGTAAAGAGGAGGCGCTTCGCGCCTCCTCTTTACTTAGATATCCGCTAGAACTTGAGCGGGATGGGGTTCGGCTTTGACCGCGAGATAAATTTTCTCGATTTTACCCTCAGGATCGATCACAAAGGTATTGCGGAAGATACCCATATATTCTTTACCCATCATTTGTTTTTTGCCATAGCTCTCGTAGGCTGTAGCAACTTGAGCATCAACATCACACAGCAACGGGAAAGGTAAGTCAAACTTCTCAGTAAAATTTTGGTGCGACTTAGCATCATCGGTGCTGACACCAAAAATCAATGTGTTTTTTGCTTGAAACTGGGCATAGTTATCGCGAAAGCCGCAAGCTTCTTTGGTGCATCCGGGGGTGTTATCACGGGGATAGAAATATAGAACAACCCGCTTACCTTTGAGGCTAGAAAGGGTCACGATATTACCATGTGTGTCAGCCACGCTAAAATCAGGGGCGTGATCGCCTACATTCAAAGCCATAGATATTCCCTGTAATTTGTTATCCAAAACATATTACAGCCTGTTGAGGCTTTAGGTAGTACAGAAAAAATTTTGAAAGCGGCG
>JBJTVM010000247.1:0-9034 GCA_046081205.1 Pseudanabaena sp.
CATCTTTTGGGTTTTGATTTGTCCTCGCTATTATAAAAAGAAAGGCAGCATATAGTGCTGCCTTTCTTTTTGTATTGATGATTACTACAAGTGGTCATAAATACAAAGTTTTTTGACAAATTCACGCATAATAGATAAAGAAATAATAAGTTTTTCGATCAACTCGATACATCACCCATGTCTCTCCCTATTCGTAATGTCGCCATCATCGCCCACGTCGATCACGGCAAAACCACTTTAGTTGACGCACTCCTCAGACAGTCTGGCGCTTTTCGCGAAGGAGAAGCCATTGTCGAATGCGTGATGGACTCCAACGACTTAGAGCGTGAGCGCGGTATTACCATCCTTTCCAAAAATACTGCCGTCAAATATAAAGATACGCTGATCAATATCGTTGACACCCCAGGACACGCTGACTTTGGTGGCGAAGTTGAGCGCGTACTTGGCATGGTTGAGGGTTGCTTGTTAATCGTCGATGCCAATGAAGGCCCAATGCCCCAAACTCGCTTTGTATTGAAAAAGGCGCTAGAAAAAGGCTTGCGACCAATGGTCGTAATCAATAAAATTGATCGCGAATTTGCTGATCCTCACGTTGCGGTTAGCAAAGTTCTCGATCTATTTCTTGAACTGGGTGCGGATGATGACCAGTGCGATTTCCCTTATCTATTTGCTTCAGGAATGGGGGGCTTTGCCAAAGAAAAGCTAGAAGACCCCAATGTTGACATGAAGCCTCTATTTGAATCGATCTTGCACCATGTATCTCCACCCGTTGGCGATCCTCAAAAGCCTTTGCAGTTGCAAGTTACCACCCTTGATTATTCAGAATATCTTGGTCGGATTGTGATTGGCAAAATCCACAATGGTACGATTACCTCTGGTCAGCAAGCAGCTCTTATCTCTGAAGATGGCTCACTCACAAAAAGTAAAATTACTAAGTTATTAGGGTTTGATGGGCTGAAGCGTGTTGAATTGCAAACCTCTTCAGCAGGAAATATTGTCGCTGTTTCAGGCTTTGCTACTGCTAACATTGGCGAAACGATCACTTGCCCTAATGAGCCTCAAGCTTTACCGATGATCAAGGTTGATGAGCCAACCTTACAGATGACTTTCTGCGTTAATGATTCACCATTTGTGGGTCAAGAGGGCAAATTGGTTACTACTCGCCAAGTACGCGATCGCCTCTTACGTGAACTCGAAACCAACGTTGCTTTGCGTGTACAAGAAGATCCCGAATCTCCCGATCGCTTTGCTGTATCAGGACGTGGTGAACTACACCTTGGTATTTTGATTGAAACCATGCGACGCGAGGGGTACGAGTTTCAAGTCACCCAGCCTCAAGTTATTTACCGCGAACTTAACGATCAAAAGTGTGAACCCTACGAATGTCTAGTTCTCGATGTACCTGAAGACGCTGTTGGTGGATGCATCGAGCGTCTCGGTCAGCGTCGCGCCGAAATGGTCGATATGCAAATGTCCAGTACTGGTCGCTCTCAGTTAGAATTTGTAGTCCCAGCTCGTGGTTTGATTGGTTTCCGTGGAGACTTTATGCGTGCAACCCGTGGTGCTGGCATCATGAACCATAGCTTCCTCGATTACCGTCCTGCCGCAGGTGAAATTAGCGCCCGACGCAATGGAGTGTTGATTTCCTTTGAAGAAGGTGTAGCTACAGAATTCTCCTTGAAGAATGCTGAAGATCGTGGGGTGTTCTTTATTAAACCAGGTACTAAGGTTTATAAGGGCATGATCATTGGTGAAAACAATCGTCCTCAAGATATGGAGCTAAACGTCTGTAAGAGCAAACAGCTTACTAACATGCGTGCGGCTGGCGCGGATGACATTGTGCAGTTGCAAGCACCCGTTGAGATGAGTCTGGAACGTGCCTTGGAATATATCGGGCCCGATGAAATTCTTGAGGTTACACCTGAGTCAATTCGTTTACGCAAGCTAACCAAAAAATTTGCAAAGCGCTAAATCTCTAATAATCTTCATAAAGTAATACCAAAGCACAAAATGGCGTAGCCATTTTGTGCTTTCAAAACCCTTACAGGGCTTGCTTTTTAATTCACAGAAGTGTAGCCACACTTCTGTGAATTGGTATAAAAGGGGCGCAATGCGCCCCTTTTACTTTATTGGTTTATATTTGCTAAACTATCTTCTAAAGTTTTAAGGCTATTCCCTAATCATTTATTTATGCACCAAGTTGTCCTCGAAATATCTGGAAGCCGTAAAGTGCATGTCATATCTGAACATGCAACTAAGGAGGAAGCTCTGGATAAGTACATCAAGCTAGTAGAAGCAAATAAGGGATCGCCAATTACAACCAAAGGGAAATATTCAATTCGCAAAAAGCCAGAATAGACATAAATTTTTAACCATTCCTGTTGTCGGCTTCTTAAATAACTAAATTTCACTTCATGCACTTATCCGAATGCTATCGACTCTTGGGTGTACCCCGCAATGCGACCATGGATGATATTAAGGTTGCCTATCGTCGTCTTGCTCGTAAGTATCACCCTGATGTCAATCAGAATGATCCAACAGCAACGGATAAGTTTCGTTTGGTACAGGAAGCTTACAAAATGCTCAAAGATTCTGACAAGGAAGACTTGAGTAAGGAGTTGTTTGCCAAAAAAGCGGCGACAAATGCTCCCCCCTATCAAGCTGCACCTCCTCCTCCTGCCAAAGCAAATCCTCCCAGCAAACCACAGCATCATCCCAAAATCAAAATTGAGGTAAAGCAAGTTAATAATCAAGTCGATCCGATTAATAGTGATCCAGAGCTAAAACTCAAATTGGATATGTTGCGGCGTGTGCAAGATCTACTGAAGCAGAAAAAATATGTAGTGGCGATCGCTGTTGTCGAGGGGATGAGTGAGAGATTTCCTAATTCACCAGAGGTAATCCATTGGCAAGCGGTAACTTATCATCGCTGGAGTAGTGAATTAATTTTGGCAGGCAAACTACGCGAAGCCGAAATCTATCTCAATAAAGCCCTAAATACAGATCCTAAAAATCGCGAACTTAGTTTTGAAGTTAAGCGCGATTTGGAGAGAGTTCAGAAGCTTAAAAATGGATAAAGGAAACTTTGCTAACATCAAAGAAATTTTAAAGGCGTTGCTTAGCAACGCCTTTAAAATTTCTTTGGTCTTACCATAAGCTTGGCAAAGCGAAGTTAGAGAAAAACACAAAATGGCATGGCCATTTTACTCTGCATTTTTAATTGGAGCGATATAGAAACTACTGACGATCGCGATCGCCAACCACCAAAGTAATTGCACTTGAGGGCGATACCAAACAGTATCTACTAAGCCATGGGCAATCATCCCCACAATAGTGGCGATCGCTGCGATGATCCATAAGCCACTAGAGTCGCGATCTCTTCTCAACCGATTAAGAGCAATCCATGCTTGGCGAAAGATCGCAAAAATCATCCAGCCATAGCAAATTACACCAATAATTCCTGTCTCGACAGTTAGTTCTAATGGAACTGAATAAGCACCAAGAGCGCTATAACCTGAACGCTGATAAAGAGGATAAACTTGATTAAAAGCTTTGTTGCCAGGCCCAATTCCCAAGATCGGCTTGGATTTGATCATGTTTAAAACTGACATCCAGACGTTAACCCGAAAGGCATTGCTACTGTCTTCGGTTCCAAAAATACTAACGACGCGCTTACGCAATGTGGGAACGAGAACTGTGCCTAAAGCGATCGCCCCTGCGGTTCCACCAAAAGTGGCAGGTAAAGTCCAAGTTGGTAAACGCTTGCCCCACCAATAAACCAAGAGAAGTGCTAGCGTAAATCCTGTCGCCGCCAGTCCTAGCAACCCACCCCTACTTTGCGACTGGGTAATGCAGAATGCTCCCATAATCGCCGTAATTGCCCCTAGAGCTTTCATCCCCCAACTTTTCCAGTGGATAGCAGCAATGACACCCATCGGCAAAGCTGGCATCAAGTACCCTGCAAATAAATTCGGATTGCCCAAAAAGCTGTAAACGCGAGTAATTCCTGCAACCTCAGAGGTAGGATCAGTCCATGTAGCTAGTTCTGGTGCGCCAAGATACCATTGCTGCACTCCGTAGGCACTGCATATTAAGGCTGTGACTAAATAAGTGGCAATCAAAATTGATCGCCATCCTAAGCGCATCATCCGACTCATGGACACAAACGCCAATATGTAAATTGTGAGCTTGACCATGCCATCGATCGCCGCTACACGCACAGGTGAAATTAGGGTAGCTACAAGCGCGATCGCCCAATAGCTCACTAGAGGTAAATGAATTGGTGTCCAAATTGGTACAGTCTGATCTTCAGCATCACGCCGATCGCTTAGCCATAGCATCAACCAGGCGATCGCTACCGCCGCACCAATTACTCCAGTTTGAGCATTTTCGAGAAAAGGTAAAGATGCAATCAGGACAACTAACAAACAGCCCAAAAATCTCGCGCTTAGCAAGCGACTAGCTTCGCGCCAAGCCTGTAATGGGCTAATTAGCTGCAAAAATTTACTGTAGAGATTGAGGAATGGTAGTTTGAGCTTGGAATTCATACAGTAATCAACTTAATCAACGTGACCCTAAAACTACAAAAATTAAAAAAATTGAGCGAAGCTTAGTCTTCTAATTTCTGGTTTTTCTTGCTATATCTTAGAAGAAAAGCACAATCAGTAATTACTTTTTAAAGCAATGACGGACAAACTTGATTCCGCAGAAGCCTACAATGAGCGCGGTATGGAACGCGCCGAAAATGAAGATTTTGCTGGGGCGATCGCTGACTACACTGCTGCAATTGCTCTTGATCCCAACTATGCTGAGGCCTATTACAACCGCGCCTACGATCGCTCTGAAATCGAAGACTATGCGGGAGCGATCGAGGACTATAACAAGGTAATCGAACTCGCGCCCGATGCTGCCCCCGCCTATTTCAATCGGGGTTTAGCTAGAGCAAAGATTGGTGATGCTGAAGGGGCAAATGCTGATTGTGAATATGCCAAGACTTTAGGACTATAAGAAGAAAGGCGGCACGAAGCGCCGCCTTTCTTCTTTTTTGGATTGGAGTGCGTTACATTTAGTTACAATAGGTTACTGACTAATTGCCAAAGCACCACCAAATTCCTATGACCCGTGACCTGCGATCATTTCTCAACCTGCTCGAAGAACGCAAACAACTCCATCGCGTCAAAGCCCTCGTTGATCCTAAATTAGAAATTGCCGAGATCAGCAATCGCTTATTACAATCAGCTGGCCCCGCACTGCTATTTGAGAATGTCAAAGGTTACAAAACACCTGTCGCTGTAAATTTGTTAGGTACAGTAGAGCGCGTCTGCTGGGCGATGGGTATGAAGGAACAGTCAGAATTAGAAGTCCTAGGTACAAAATTAGGGAAACTGCAAAGCCCAAAACCGCCGAAGAAAATTTCTCAAGCGATCGAATTCGGCAAGATTCTCTTTGATGTAGTCAAATCCCGTCCTCAAAAAGTTCTCTTTGGGAATGCTCCTTGCCAAGATGTAGTTTTAAAGGATGATGAAGTTGATCTCGATCAAATTCCAATTCTTAAGCCCTATCCCAAAGATGGCGGTCGAGCCGTGACTTTGGCGCTAGTCATTACCAAAGATGTGGAGAATGGCATTCCTAATGTGGGAGTCTATCGCTTGCAGCAGCAGTCCAAAAATACGATGACTGTGCAATGGCTGTCGGTGCGTGGTGGAGCTAGACATTTACGCAAAGCAACCGAGGCAGGCAAAAAGCTGGAAATTGCGATCGCGATTGGTGTTGATCCAGTATTAATCATGGCAGCAGCAACCCCAATTCCTGTGGATTTATCGGAATGGATTTTCGCAGGACTCTATGGCAATGAAGGCGTACAACTTACTAAATGTAAAACCCTTGATTTAGAAGTTCCAGCTTGTGCCGAATATGTTTTAGAAGGAACGATTACTCCCCATGAAGTGGGAACCGATGGACCTTTTGGCGATCACATGGGCTATTACGGTGGCATTAACGAGCAAGCACCTTTGATCCGATTCCATTGCATGACCCATCGCAAAGATCCAATTTATCTGACTACTTTTAGCGGCTTGCCTCCCAAGGAAGAAGCAATGATGGCGATCGCCTTAAATCGCATTTATACGCCTATTCTCCGCCAACAGGTTTCCGAAATCACCGATTTCTTTTTACCGATGGAAGCGCTATCCTATAAAGCTGCAATTATTTCCATCAAAAAGGCTTATCCTGGACAAGCTAGACGCGCCGCCCTCGCATTCTGGAGCGCCTTGCCACAGTTTACTTACACCAAGTTTGTGATTGTAGTTGACCATACAATCAATATTCGCGATCCAAGGATGGTAGTTTGGGCGCTCAGTTCTAAAGTTGACCCTACTCGCGATGTGTTTATCTTGCCTGACAATCCCTTTGATAGCCTTGACTTTGCCTGCGAAAAGGAAGGTCTAGGGGGACGCATGGGCATTGATGCGACTACTAAAATCTATCCTGAAACCGATCGCGATTGGGGAGATCCTCTAGAGAGCGATCCTGATGTGGCGGAGATGGTGACACGCCGTTGGGCTGAATACGGGTTAGCGGACTTAAAGCTAGACGGAGCCAATCCTAATTTATTCGGCTACGACATTCATTAACAACCGTAATTTACAGATCTTATCGATCATTATTTACTGATGTTACGTGGAACGCAGATGATAAATCTCTTGCTGCTAGCGTGGCAGGGCAACCACGGGGGGATTGCCCCTACCTAAAAACATCAGATTTCGTAGGGGCTGCGCCCCCCGTGCCAGCCCTAAACCTCTGCCATCGCAAAAATTCTTTCCACGTAACATCACTTATTTATTGATCGTTCTTTACAATCGGAGTTCTCAGCTAACCGTATTGAGCCTAAAATTTGTCCTTTGATGCTATTTGTTGCAGCGATCGCTGCAACAAATGGACAATAAATAAAGGTTTGCTTGGGGCTATTGGGGTTTTGACGAGCGTTTCACTCTTGACGACTTAGGCTTCTGTAGCTGTTTTGAGGAAAGCTGTTGGAGTTTTTGAACTTGTTTTAGGGTTAGTCCTGTAAATTTGGACACTAAATCAGGGGGGATATTGTCACCGAGCATATTGATGGCAATCTGACGAGTAGCTTTAGCCTCACCCTTAACTAAACCCTGAGCCTTACCTTCAGCCTTGCCTTCCAGCAGGATTTCTTGATAAATCACTGATTCTTTCATGATTTCGCTCCTTAAAAGTCTTTGGATGATTTCTTTGTTTAAGGCTATACCAGATATTATAGCTGTCGAAGCGGCGACGTTACGTTCTCGCAAAGTCGGTGGAAAAGTTTTCTGCCAGAAATTTACAGATGTTATCGATCATTGCAAAACTTTATGATTGGTTGCATCCTGAGTTTTCTGCTAAACGCATTGCGCCTAATAGGGTTGAGATAATCACGCATTTTCGGCGATCGCCTGTTCTAGTTCCCAAAGTGATTCGCCCCATTTCTCCTAATCCATTGGGATTGCCTTGAGCTTTAAACTGGACACGATAGATATCTGGTTCTGGAACTGCTGTGAGCTTGGTAAAGGTGGTTCTGGGCTGATCTTCTGTATTATCCACAATTCGCACTCCTCCATCGAAATTTTGCCAAGGCAGATTGTCCCAATATTCTTTGGTCATCGATGATGGAGGAGATTGGTGTACTGCATATTGAGAAACGTTAGGTGTATTTCTGAAAGTTGCTTGCCACATGGTCTGGGAGCGTTTAGCATTGCTTTGGGCTAATCGCAGAGTACTCAGTGCTTGACTTTGAGCGGAGTTAAGTCTTTGGTTATTCACAAATCCTAGCCACGACGGTGCGGCGATCGCTGCCAAAACACCAATCATCACCATCACAGCAAGGACTTCAAGCAGTGTGAACCCAATGATTGGAGAACGGCGATCGCGCTTGCGTTTTTGATTGCCATTTACAGCTTTAACCATGATTTCTTGCGATTTTTAACTGCAATTATCTGGAAATTATAATGTTTTTTGATAATTGTGGGTAATCTATAGTAATAAAAAAGAGAGAAGGAGACAAACTCCTTCTCTCTTTTTTGTTTTATTCTATGAACAAGTACCCTCAGAACCTGTGACAATGGCTCCAAGCAAAGTTTTAATCGCAATCCATTTAATTCTAGAACTGTTAGCTACCGATAGGTTGATGCAAATTGGATAAGTAATCAAGTTATTGGGATCGTACACCAGACCTCTAGAGTCAAACTCTACGTATGGTTGACCAGCATTACCAGGTGGCAAAACAGCAGGCGTTATACTTGAGATTGTTACTCCTGACTCTAAGGACTGCTCTCCAGCACCTGTTCTCACATTATCTACTCGATAAGCATTGTTAGTTTGATTAGTTCTAAAAGTAATGCGGACTCGATTTGCACTACTATTGGCATTGCTAATTTTTGAATCCGACTGAGCAACTTTAATTGCTTGAAAAATCCTGTTTTGAGAAGCACTAATGCGTTGGTTATTCACAAACCCAAGCCATCCTGGAGAAGCGATCGCAGTGAGAATGCCTACCATAGCTACGACAGCTAGAACCTCTAAAAGTGTAAAACCCAGAGATTTTGCATAGCGATCGCGGCGTTTTGGAGGAGTTACTAATGCTAGAAATTTGCGCTGATTTTTACTAGTCAAGTTTCGGGTGAAACTAGACAAATTGCTAGTAAGGTTACTAAAAAAATCGGAAGTAAACATTTTTGATTTCACCTTATATTTTATCTACCTAAACCAATTTGACTACGCCCAAAGCTTCGCACATCGGCGGTTGGGAAAAACGTAATATTAGTTGCTGTGGGCGGTCTCTGATCTCTATTGGTTGCCGGTGTGGTCAAACGAGCGATCGCATTACCACGCAAAAATATTCTGGCTGTAACCCTATTTGGAGAAACACAAGCGTAAAAGCTACTTAGCCCAGCAGGGTTACTACTGTCAGAATTAGCAAAATCAGCAGGAACTCTCTGTGTAAAGTTATTTACCGAATCTGTCGTTCCCACGCCCA
>JBJTVM010000248.1:0-3642 GCA_046081205.1 Pseudanabaena sp.
TTGGGCGACGCATTAAGATTTCGGGTGCTCAATGGAATCGAAAAAATGTCTCTCAAGTTTTGAAGCATCGCTGTGCTTATCTCAATGATATGCTTGATTCTTGTGAGTATAATTACTCAGTGCCAAACTGAGATGCTCCCCTCAATATTTCCTGAGATAACATACCAGAGCATTTTTAAGAATGTTGTTTTTCCACAACCATTCATTCCAGTCACAACATTTATATCATCGTGAAATTCAAAATCACAATCAACCTTATTGTTTAGCCCTTTGATAGAGACTCTTTTAAGTTTCATATTATTTTGCTAGTTGTAATCAGTCTCAATTATACAAGAAATTTAACGCTGATATTTTAATGGTAAAGAAAGTGATCGCCACTTGATCTTATAGGATTGAAAAATAAGATATTACAACCCTTCTAAAACTTCAGAAAGAGATATAGCAATCCTAAATCATTTGTGAGAATAACAAGGAGCTTAAGCCCCTTGTTATAGGCTTTTGTTTCTCATGAGTCATTTAGGACTGCTATAGCCTTCCGTTAATTGGCTCAAACTCATCTTCTAACAACCATAACTGAGCCTCTTCATAGTTTTGGCTAGTTAACACAACCTTATAATTTTCAACAGGATCGCAAACACGACATACACCCATGCGATCAAATATAGTGGTAGTTGCGGATTTTCCCAATATACTCACCTAATTTTATAGGCAAAGATTAGAATGAATCAGTCTTTATTTGACCAAGATTATATACTTTGGGTTCAGAAAAATGTCGCCAAGCTTAAAGCCAAAGACTTTGAAAATCTGGACTTAGACAACCTGATTGAAGAATTTGAAAGCTTGATCTATATCCTCAAAAGAGATTTGGATGACGATCTGAAAAACCTACTCGTAAATATGCTCAAACGCCTATACGTCCCCTTACCCAATCAATTTGAGAGATGGCTAAGCGACATTAGCTTTTATCGATGCGGTATTGAGCTTATTTTTAGAGATGCCCCTAGCTTAAAAGAAGACTGGGATGAAAGGTTTAACTTTAACTACTCATCCGCACTCTATGATCTGACTGCCGATTATCCAGATACAATTTTCCCTGAAGCATGGGAATTTGAACGAGATATTGAATCAATTTTGCATAAAAGATTTTGGAAATAACAGTCTTATATTGAAAAAGTCGCTAAGGTTTAATCAACTTAAGTAAAAAAACAACTATGTTACCAACAACAACTTTTCAAAATATCGAAAAAAGCTTAAAGCAACTACCTGATTCTTTACAAATTGAGGTATTACATTATATTGAGTTTCTTAAGAGCAACTATGTAAAGCAAATTGACAATAAAAACCAATTTCTTGATCAAGCTAGTATAGAAGCTCTAGAAGATAAAAAAGTCAAAAAGCGTGATGGCTTTGGTATTTGGCAAGGTAAAATCACAATGTCAGAAGATTTTGATGCACCAATGGAAGAATTCGAGGAGTATATGTAAACCAGAAGCGTTGAATCAGAAGCGATATTAGTCTAAAAACAGGTACACTATTCCTGTAAAAGGCATAATTTCAGCTTAAAGTCACTATTCTTCTAAACCAATGCAAGTAGCTGATATTCTCACACATAAAAGCCTGTAAGTATCGCAGTTTATCTAACATCTTATAGCCAAACTCTTTTGGTATCTCCACTAGCTCTAGTAAAACATAGGCTATTAAGCAAGTGTAAATTTGTATAGTAATGCCATTGACATTCTTAGTAATCAGGCGGTCTAGCTTCAAATGCATTTTCAAAAACTTCCACAGCAGTTCAATTTGCCATCGCATTTTGTATATTTCAGTAACTTCAGCATTACTAATTGCTGCATTTCCCTTATCAGGTAAGTTTGTTGCTAGTCGAAATTCACTACGAGTTTCTAAGTCCGAAAATGCGATTATTCTCACCTCTACTTTGTCTTTTCCTGTCCCTAATATTGCTTTACCATTAGGGAGCATCTCTAGGCTCATATTGTTCTTAACTCTAATGACAAAGTAGCGGTTGTGCAGTTCATTTAATCTCTTGATGCGTTCAAGCTTTGCAAAACCTCTATCCATTACCCCCACTCCGTTGTCTGGTATTGCTGCTATCGTCTCTTCTCCATATTTACTGTCATGCCCACTCCCAAAATTGATCAATATACCATCAGGTTCATTTGTACAAATATTAATCCCACTAAATAGTTTTACTTGTCCGTATCCTTGGTTCCACATTAGTTTACTTGTTAGGGTCACTATCGTTGAATCTAGGGGAAATAGTAGCAAATTATTTTTGTTTATCTTTTTCTCTTTTGTTATTTGTTTCTTTAGGTCAACAAACAAATTATAAAATATTCCTGCGTCTCGCTTTTTACTCGCCTTAGAAAATGTACTGATATCTATGTCTATATCTCGCATATTTAATCTTTGAAATAGACACCTCATTCCTGTTTGACTTTGATCCAGCACAAAACTTAGCCAACAACTTACGAATGTTGATGTATCTAGCTTTGGATAATCATTTTGGGGCAAAGTCGAAAGCAAATATTTGACAATCTTGGGAAAGTTAGATAGCATAATTAACAATATTTTTTGATTTATTGCTTCTAGTTTACTAAATTAGAAGCGCTTTTTTGTACTTATTTCTTATCGTTCAACACTTCTGCTCTCGAAGATTACGAACAACTATCTAAGAAAATCAAACCAGAATTTGGTGATATTGTATTTGCACGCTACGCTTCGGTTGGTGCTGTTAGATATATTGAAACACATATAAAGTTTGTAGTTTCATATTCTTGTGCCATTATAAAATGCGATAAATCTGAGAACTCTAAATATCTATACTATATCTTCCAGTCCGACCTTATTCAGTCAAAGATAGGATTAGAAATAAATAGGAGTTCACAAAAAAATATTGGCATTGAGTCGATAAAAAAGCTAAATATTTTCTTGCCAACCCTTCCCGAACAACAAAAAATTGCCGATTGCCTTAGTTCTCTTGATGACCTCATCACCGCGGAAGCGGAAAAAATTGCAGCATTGAAACAACATAAAAAAGGACTAATGCAGCAGCTATTTCCAGCCATTGAGGAGGCGAGAGGGTGAGCGCAAAACCTGACTAAATCAATAAAAAAATTCACTTTAAGGAGAAAAAATCATGCTGACATTGCCAATAACAAAAGACCAACTTCTATTTTTAATCGATCAACTTTCCAAAGCCGAACAAGCCGAAATCTTGGAATATCTCATCAAACAACAAACCCAAGAACCCGATCCAGATGACACCCCTAACGAGCTAGTTATAGCAGGGATTCGGCAAGGATTTAAAGAAGCCCTGAGTGGCGAACTAATTCCATTAGCACAAATGTGGGAGGGCATAGATGTTGAGTAATCATCAACCATTTGATATTCAGTTAACCCCACAATTCCAGAAAGACTTAAAGCAACTAGCCAAACGTTATCGCTCAATTCGTAAGGATTTAGAGCCACTGATTGCACAATTAAAAACTGGCGATATTATCGGCGATCAACTTGTGGGGCTAAATCGTGAAGTCTTTAAAGTCCGCCTCACAAATAGCGATATCCGCAAAGGTAAAAGTGCAGGATATCGAGTTATTTACTACATCAAAACTCAAAACAATATTG
>JBJTVM010000249.1:0-12424 GCA_046081205.1 Pseudanabaena sp.
CTTGCTCTATTCCATTGCAGATGTTGCTGCAACTTTTCTCGGAATAGGTTAATCTCTTTCATAGGGGTTTTATTTACGATGTGGTTATCTTTTATAAAACCCCTCTCTGCCTACTTTTGCAACTTTTTGTCCTGTACTAAGCCAATTCACAGAAGTGTGGATACACTTCTGTGAATTAAAAACCAAACTCTGTAAGGGTTTTGAAAGCACAAAATGACTTAGCCATTTTGTGCTTTGGTATAAGGTAGTTAGTAATGGTCTATGCAATTATCGTCACTAAATCCGATGCTGTCGCGCACCAATCATCTCTATGATGTATTGCAAATATTAAAAGCGATCGCCACTATCTTTTTAGCTACACCCCATGATTAATGCACCAACGGACAAAATATTAGCGATCGGCTTAATCAGTGGCACATCGGTGGATGGCATTGATGCGGCTCTGGTGGAAATCATCGATCACCATGAAAAACTTGAAACTAACTTAATCGCAGGATATACCTATCCCTATGCCGAGGATTTGCGTACTGAGATATTAGCTGTCTGTGCAGGTGCGCCGCGATCACTACAGCAAATATGTGAACTGGATGATCGCATTGCTGAGAGTTTTGCTCAAGCCGCGATCGCGATTATGGCAAAAGGGGATTGCTTACCAGATTTGATTGCCTCCCACGGTCAGACTGTATTTCACCGCCCGCCAGTCATCCCAGAGGACACTAAAACTGGACTCGGCTACTCAGTGCAATTGGGCAGAGGTGCGGTAATTGCTGAATTAACAGGAATTAAAACTATCAGTGATTTCCGAGTTGCCGATATTGAAGCAGGTGGACATGCTGCGCCTCTAGTACCAATGCTCGATATTTTGTTGCTATCTCATCCTACGAAATATCGCGTCTGTCAGAATATCGGTGGCATTAGTAATTTGACGTACTTACCGCCCAAAGCGCTAGAACATCCAGAACAAGTTTTTGGTTTTGATAATGGCGCAGGTAATGTCCTAATCGATATGGCAGCGCAAAGGTTATTTGGTGTTTCATTTGATGCGGATGGAGCGATCGCTCGACAAGGAGAGCCCAATTTAGATTTAGTCAATCAATGGCTAGAGCAAGAATTTTTCCGTATTCCTCCTCCAAAATCTACAGGACGCGAATTATTTAGTCCTGAATACTTAGAGCAATGCTTGAATGAATGTCAAGGTTTAAGCAATGGTTTAAGTGATTACGATATTCTTGCTACGCTGACGGAGTTTACAGCTAGAGCGATCGCCAAAAGTTATCGTGACTTTCTGCCCGTATTTCCCGATGAGGTGTTAATCGGTGGCGGTGGAGGTCACAATGGCTATTTGATGGAGAGATTACAGGATTTAGTGAAACCAGCGATCGTAATGCGTACCAATGACTTTGGCATTGATAGTGATAGTAAAGAGGCGATCGCCTTTGCAGTGTTGGGATATTTACGTCTCAAAGAACGCTATGGCAATTTACCCAGTGTCACAGGTGCTAAGCGATCGGTTTTATTAGGTAAAATTTCATAAAAAAGGAGGCGCTTAGCGCCCCCTTTTTTATTTTTGAAAAGCTTTAACCAGCGTCTTCTTCGTCGCCAGTGATGATTTCATCATCAGCATAAGCTTCTACTTCTTCGGCAGAGATTTCATATTCGATGTCTTCAATATCGCCATGACGACCTTCGTAGATTGCATCGGCAAGTTTACCAACAATCAACTTAATTGAGCGAATTGCGTCATCGTTTGCAGGAATCCCAATATCAACGCTATCGGGATCGCAATTGGTATCAAGCAAGGACACAATGGGAATCTTCAACTTTTGGCATTCTTGGACAGCGTTGTACTCACGCTTATGGTCAACCACGATCACGATGTCGGGTGGCTTACGCATGAGTTTGATGCCGCCAAGGTATTTACGCAGCTTTTCCATTTCGCGACGGAGAGTTGATGCTTCCTTCTTAGGAAGGCGATCGAGTGCACCACTTTCATCGCGACGTTCAAGATCCTTGAGGCGATCTACACGGGTTTTGATCGTTGTCCAGTTAGTGAGCATTCCACCCAACCAGCGTTGGTTGATATAGTAGCTACCGCTACGGGCTGCTTCTTGCGCAATCAGACCAGCAGCTTGACGCTTGGTGCCAACGAATAACACTTTTTTGCCTTGCTCAGAAGCTTGACGCAAATAAGCATAGGCTTCTTCGAGGTATTGTGCAGTTTGCACAAGGTCAATAATATGAACACCATTACGCTCAGTGAAGATGTAAGGCTCCATCTTGGGGTTCCAGCGACGGGTTTGATGCCCGAAGTGAACGCCCGACTCTAGCAATTGAGCTAGGGTTACGACTCCCATTTTAAGTTTTCTCCTGTGTTCGGGTTTATCCTTGCGCCTGAGATGGAATTTAATGGTTTTTAAAATTTTGCAATGGCAAAGTTTTAAAAACAAAAAACACCCGAAACCTCAAGCGTGTGTTTTTTAACAGCTTGTCTAGGATAACGCATATTTGGCTCAATAGCAAAAGGCGATCGCTTAATTTCCAGTCATTCTCATTATGAAACCGACTTTGTTGTTTCCAGTGCCGAAGGCACTGGAAACAACAAAAATGAGAATCGCTACCCAATTTCAGCAGATCTCTTCATGTCTTTACTATTGGTCAGCAATTAGTAAAAAGCGAATATGCTCCATACCCTGCTCAGCACGGAGGGACTGTACTCGCTCTGCTAACTTGGTGCTAGCGATGATTACATTAGGTTGAGAGGCGATCGCGCTAGCTCGTAAATCATCTTGAGGAGAGATCTTAGAAGGTAAGAAACCCTGATTTTGCAGCATTTCCATCAATAGATCGATTGAGCCAAAGTTATCTTCAACTACGAGAATCTTTTTGCCTGTAGAAGCTTTACTAGATAGAAGAATATCCACCTCACGCAGCAATATTGCCATGTCTAGAGGTTTTGTCACATAACTGTCAATACCCAAATGGCGACCCTTTTGTTTATCATCTAATACAGAGACGATGATAATCGGAATATCTAATGTCGCAGGATCGGATTTGAGGATCGCCGCAACATCGTAGCCGCTAATACCTTCCATCACAATATCAAGGGTAATCAGATCAGGTCGGCTTTCGCGAACTTTAGCGATCGCTTCTTGCCCACTTCCTGCTTCGCGCACAACATATCCTTTAGCTTCCAATTCCTGCCTGAGTAAATTACGAATGCTCGGATCATCATCAATGACGAGAACATTTTTGGGATGATCAATTGCACTTGGGCTGTCATTTGGGGATTGAGCATCAGAAACAACTCTTTTCTTGAGTTGATCGATGAGAATATCAAAATTAATGGAAGGAATTTGCTCATTTCCTGTACTAATTGGCAAGGTGAAAGAGAATGTACTACCTTTGCCGACTTCACTTTCCACCCAAATTTTACCTCCGTGATGAGCAATAATTTCCTTGGAAATTGGCAGCCCTAATCCTGTTCCTTGAGGCTTATCCGTTAGCGTATCGCCAACTTGCTTAAACTTTTCAAATACCTTCGGCTGATCGGATTCGGAAATGCCTACGCCTTGATCAACAACACTGACCACAATAAATTGATTGTCTTGTCTAACTTGGCAGGTGATACAGCCCTGTTCAGTAAACTTCACAGCATTAGAAATGAGATTAATTACAACTTGGATCAGACGATCTTTGTCCCCATAGATATCTGGTAAATCTGCTTCAATTTCTCGTACTGGGGATAATCCCTTCTGTTCAAAAAGGGCTGAAGTCGCCGAGAAAGCCCGATCAATTACTTCTGTAATTGCCATTGGTTGCATGTTCCATTGCATTTTGCCAGCTTCAATTTTGGCAACATCTAGAACTTCGTTAATTAGCTTGGTGAGACGTGTTCCCTCAGATACAATAATATCAATATTTTCACTGACTTGGCGCACGCTGCGATTCACTTTCTTGTCATCGGTCTGGATTAGAGGAAATATTGACTCCTCTAACTTTTTCTGAATTAATTTAGCAAATCCAAGTACAGAAGTAAGTGGAGTTCGTAGTTCATGGGAAACTGTAGAGATGAAGTCTGTCTTCATGCGATCTACTTCTTTCTCAGCAGTAATATCACGAATTAGAATTACAGTACCTAAATAGTTGTTTTCCAATGTATTGTCTTCTGAGTTATTTTCTTCACCAAAGATCGAAGTTGCTACCGCTTTCCCAATGCGGCGATCAGGCAAAGAGAACTCATCGCTAAAGACTTGTTTGGGATTTTCTCTCGTGTTGATCACTAGATTAGTGATTTCTTCATCTTTAAATATTTCTTTATAACTTGCAGCCTTGGAAATAGCTTTGCTGCTGATGCCAATCATGCCTGCAAGGGCTGGGTTAAATTGGGCTATTTGATCTTCGCCATTGACTACTACCAATCCATCGACCATGTTGTCGATAATTGCTTTAATCTCACTGGTGCGTTGCTCAACTTTCTGCTCTAGAGTACGACTGTAATCAGCTAATTGTTCTCCTGAAGCTTTGAGTTGTGAGGTCATTTGATTGAACGCGATCGCCAAAATCCCAATTTCATCTTCAGTTAATACAGGCGCTTGTGAGTTAAGATTACCGCCAGAAACTTGGTTAGCGGCATCGGCGATCGCTAAAATTGGCTGAGAAATCCTTCGGGCAATCAAGTACACAGCCGTCAATAGGATACCTGCAGAGCTTAATCCAATCAGCAAGATATCACGAGCTAGGCGATCGGCTGGTTCAAAAGCTTCTGACTGTGAGATTTCTGCAAGTAAAGCCAGATTGAGGTTGTCAATCCAAATAAAACTACCCAGTACTGGAACAGTTTTATAGTTTTTATATAAACCTTCCCCATCTTTTCCTAAAGCGGCGGCGGAAATACCTTCACTTTTGATATCTTTAGCAAGTTGCTGATTATCAGTTCCTGCTCCTGAAATTAGAACATTTTTAGCAGCCAGTCTACCGACTAAGTAGGTCTCACCACTAGTCCCCAGTCCAGTACGTTCGCGAATGATATCATCCACCCCTTGCAAATCGAGATCAACGGCGACGACACCAATGCGATCGCCTGACTTATTAATTAAAGGAGCCGCAAAGGTCATCGCCGCCTTACCTGAGATTGGCGAGATATAAAAATTGGGGACGATAACACGGGATTGGTCGCGCGTAAAGTAAGTAGTGGTATTTCCGAGTGGCTGGTATTTCCCTTCTTTTTGTTTGTCAGTAGATACGATTGTAATTCCATTATTTGTCAGGATCGAAATCTGACGAATATTTGATTTTACAGCAGATATATCCACCATAAACTTCTGTAGAGCTTCTACAGCCGTTTTAAATTCTGGAGATTCGCGATCTTTAGTAAAAGCTGTTTCAGAATTAACGATCAGATCGGGTAGCTGCGTCATTAAAATTACATCACGCCGTTGATTATCAACCCATTGATTTACTTGAAATTCCTTTAATGATGTGGCAACTGCGAGTCGATCAATTGCTGATTTTCTTAGAGCGTCACGACTGCGCGTATTTGCACTTACAGCAACAACTAAAACTGTGACAATCGACAGAACCGAAAAATATGCCACAAGTTGCAGCAGCAAGCGTTTCTTAAATAGGTTGATCATCTTCCATACTCACTTTACTAACGACTCTGAAGGCTATGGTAGGCAGCACTTCGCACTGCCTCATCCAGATCATTTCCACTGGGTGAAAATAGTCTTAATTTGGGTGATCGCTTCATTAGCGGCTTGCTCAGGTGTATTCGCACCTGTCGCTACAGATTTGATGGTTTTGCCCCATATTTTCTGTGCACCCACTTCCGAATAAGCGGGATTTTGGGCTGTATAAAAGGATTTTGTATTCTGAAATTGCTTAGTTGCTGCCAAAATATGGGGGTCTTTGGAATCTTTATAATAGGGATCTTCCAATAATTTTGGCATAGTCGGGAAATACCTTCCTCCTGCACCCTTCAAATAGGTGAATAAATTATCAGGTCGGATAATGTGGGACAACAAATTTTTAGCAAGATCTTGCCTTGCTTTTTCCTTAGCAATATCATCCTTGTTATCTCCGACGTTAGCAGCAGCGAATATAACCGCCTGTTTCACTGCAACTAGATAGTTGAGAGGCTTCCCGTCTGGTGCAAGTGACCATTCTGTTGTTACTAATTTCTTGTTATAGATCTCCTGATCAAATTGCTGAGATGCAGGAATAGACAAGCCTGGGTTGGTAGTCATGAATGAATTGCGACTTAGAAATACTTGATTATTGTCTGCGTCTGTCCATTGCACGGCTGTAGGTGGGACATGTTTATTCTTGTAAAATCCCGCATATTTTGTTAATGCATCGATAATGCCTTGGCGATTTTTGGGACTATCAATTTGCAATTGTCCATTGTCATCAAGCAACTCAACTCCATAAGCAGTGAGAAACTGCTCAAACATGAAGATCACATCCGTACCTTCCGCAGACATGGTTAGTCCGATGCCATAGAGATCTTTTTTACCTTTGTTGAGAGCGCGGTCTTGTGCGGACTCCCAAAACTTCCAAAACCCATCCCAATCTTTTGGAATATTAGTGTCACTCAATCCTACATCAGCAAGGAGGTCGCGCCAATAATGTAAACCAGCTGCTAATTGGGCGATCGGTACAGCATAGTAAGCAGGATTGGGATTAGTACTATTTTTATAGGCTACAGCTTTGAGGGCGATCGGACTAAATAAATCTTTAACAGGTTCGACAACATCGGAAACATCTACTAATTTATTTTGCCATGCTAATTTTGGATAAAGGGCAAACTCAGCAGTATTACTAAATAAGATATCGGGCGGATTGCCATTTGTAAGGGCATTTTCAGCATCACGGTTGATCGAACCATCATTATAAAAAGTGATCTCCACCTTTGTATTATTCTTTTTTTCCCACTCCGCCACTATTTGTGAAAGAGCCTCAGTCTCAGCAGGATAGAAGCTTTGAATCCACCAAACCCGAAATTTAGAACTTTTTTCAGGAGTTCGATAGTTTAAAACTGTGGAATCACTACAGGCTGCCAAACCCAAACCTGCTAGAGACAGAGATAATCGATTAAACTGACGACGAAGCATAGGGTTTTAAGATAAAAATCAAGCAAAAACTGGAAATCTCAGAATTCAACATAAACATTGCAAAGCAATGTTTATGTTGAATTTTATACAACTAGTTCAACAAGGTCTGGGAGAACTATTGTCCCTATAGGAAAGGGATCAGTTTTAGGATATTGCATTACCCTGCCTATAAATTTTACACCCGCAGCGATCGCCCCTTCATAATCAGCGATCGCATCGCCAACCATCAATACGCGATCAGCTACAAAATTATATTGTGACAAAATGTTTTGAATAATATCTCCTTTTTGGGCAGGAGAACCATGCACAGACACAAAATAATCGCTCATCTTTCGACGTGACACAATCCTTTTTAATTCTTGATCGGGAGTTCCTGAAGCCACAAATAACGGTATGGATTGATAATTATTTTCTAAAAACTCATAGGCTCCTGACACATAAACGGCTTCTACTACTGCATCCTCGACATATTGCGAAAACAGATTTCCTAGTCTCAGTTCCTCTTCCTTGGTTAGAGTTTTACCCAACAAAACTTCATGGTAATATCGAAACTTTTCAAATCTAGATACGCCCCCATGTAGTAGATGATAGGCTTTTACTCGCTCGACAATGCGATCGCCATATTCTGCATATAAAGCACCAAAGGCTTGAGTTTTGACATCCACTGACTCAACAAGGACTCCATCAAAATCAAACACGATCGCGTCATATTTTTTAGGGATGATTGAGGTCATGATATTTTACTCACTTGGCTAAGCCAAAAGCTACAAGACTATTAAAGAGATTTTGAGAAGCTTCCTGTTCCATCTGAGTTCTTGCTTCTTTGGCGTAGGAACCCATATGGGGAGTCAAGACAATTTGAGGAAGAGAGAGCAGCTTGCCAGAATAGGGTTCTTCTTCAAAAACATCAAGGGCGGCTCCTGCCAAATGTCCTGAAACCAAAGCCTCGTATAAAGCTTCCTCGTCAACTAACCCTCCCCTCGATGCATTCACTAAAATACTGCCAGGGTGCATTTTTTGAATAAAATCGCGATTCACTAAATGATGATTTTCAGGGCTGTAGGGAATATGCAGGGTGACAACGGTTGCTCTCTCAAGAAGCTCATCCAGTGATGGCAAACATACAGTATCTGCAAATAGAGAATCGCAAAAAACATCATAGGCGATCGTCTGTGCTCCAAAAGCTCCTAAAAGCTGGCCCACTCGCTTGCCAACCCTTCCATAGCCAACTATTCCTACGACTTGAGCCGCCAACAACTTACCCATGAGAGGCTTCCAAGTGCCTTGTCTCAACATTTGATCGGCTTCTGAAGTCCTTCGCAAAGTTGAAAGAATCAAACTCACCGTTAACTCAGCCACAGCAATCACAGGGGCTGTGGGGGTAATGTGTACTGGAATTCCCAATTCCTCAGCCGCTACTAGATCTACACTGTCGGTTCCAATACCACAACGGGAAATTACCTTCAGAGATTTAGTTGAGTTTAAAACATTACGAGATAGGGGTTCAACACCTGCAATCATGCCAACAATATCATCATCACTGAGTAACTCTAAAATCTCTGCTTCTTTGAGCTTTCTACCATAGGGGTTTGTAACAATTTCAAAGCCTTGAGCTTGCAAGCTTTGCAATACTTGATTGCTTTTTACATCAAAAGACGAAGTACTGATAAGCAGTTTAGGCATGTTTTTATTGTTTCCTGGGTTGAATCTATCAATTCTGTCAAGAATTTCTGAGTAAGTCTACATAAATATGGCTGATATACTCAATTATTTTTCATGCAAAGATTAGATTAAATTAATGCTTTTGTAAGTGAATTAGCTTAAAAATAGGCTCAATAATAACTTGCAATAATAGTTAGGATTCTGCAACTAAATAAGTAACCGATTTTTTATGGCTCGGCTTTGCCGCTCCATAAAAAAATTTGGTTCTTCATGTTCCTGTATGGCCCTTAAGTATATAAGACTAAACCTAGACATTATGAAAATAGCCATAACCAAATAGGTATGGTAAACAGTAAAAGAACTACACCAAAAGCTAAAGTTGTAACTGTTAAGTCACGGTCCAAATTGTAGGCTTGGGCAATCACAAGAGTTGAAAACGCTGGAGGCATAGCCATTTGTAAAACCATAGCCATCCGAGGCTCTCCTGTCACTCCAAAAAACATTAGTCCTGTCCCAACCACTAGTGGAGTAAACAGCATCTTAATCGATAGGCAAGTTAAGGCTCTCTTGACGTTACGTAGCGTCTTTAATTGACTTAGTTGCATCCCAATCATCACAAGGGACAAAGTTACCGTAGTCCATGCGATCGTACTCATCGCAGATGTAGCTATCGTAGGTAAAGGGATAAATCGCATTCCCACCCCAATTGGTAAGCTCCATAAAGCAGGAGTCTTTGCCATTGACACAAATGGGTTTGGTTTCTTTTGGTTGCTAGACATGCTGCCATAACGACTGGCCAAAGCAATGCCAACAGAATAGGCGGCGATCGTTGAGCCAATCAGATCATAAAATAGTGACCAAGCAAAATACTGGGGTCCCACCAGAGCCAAGCTGACAGGATATCCCATAAAAGCAGTATTCCCCAAAGTCATCGCAAGTAAAAAACTCCCCTGAGTTGCACCTGACCAAGAAGTTTCATGCTCTAAGGTTGCATCCATGCTGGGATTGGTTTCTAGACTTTTTTCTCTAGAGGTAATTCCCCTCGATAACTTACTAAATCTCTCGTCACTTACACCTAGATCGATCCAAATCCAAGCTAGTCCTGCCCCTACTAAAATTGCAACCCAAGCTGTAGTTGGAGCAATCACGATCCATCCCGATAAATCAGCTTGACGCAGAAAAGAAATAATACTGATGGGAACGCCCACGAACAGTAACGCCTTACCAAGATAAGTTGTGAAGATTTTTGGGAGGAGTTTTCCTAAGACATAGCCTAAGAGTGTCCATCCAATTAACCTCACGTAAAGCATGACGAGGGGGTTTTCTAGCGTGAGCATAAAGTTTCAACCATAGGATCTAAGTATGAAAATTTTGGGGCTAAAATTGAGGTTTGATGACAAAGGCTACTTTACTATGCTTTGCCTAAAAATTCTGTTAGGTCTTTACTTCGACGAACGATATAGCCTTTATCAGGCTAGTGAAGTACAGGTTTGTTTCCCCTCCGAAGGCGGGGAAACAAACCTATGTACCTCGCTTACTTGAAAAGCGCTATATACGCATTATAAATGTTGTTATAACTGTCCCCCATTTACATCAACGATCGCCCCCGTCATATAGCTAGATAGTTGCGAAGCTAGAAATAGAATTACATTTAGCTGTTCTTCCATTGAAGCAATCCTACCTAGGGGAATAGAGTCGATCAATTTTTGCTCTGCTTCAGGCGGTAAAGTCGCAGCTAGCATTGGTGTATAGGTTTGACTGGGACAAATCACATTGACATTAATTTGAAAAGGCGCTAGCTCATAAGCAAGCTGTCTTGTAAAGCCGATTACTCCTGCCTTTGATGTAACGTAATGAATTCCTGACAATTTACTGCGAAAATGTCCAGCGATTGAGGAGACATTGATAATTTTACCGCTTCTTTGTTGCTTCATGATCGGTACTACATGCTTGCAACACAGAAACTGGCTAGTGAGATTTGTTGCCATAACTTTGTTCCAATCTTCAATGGAAATTTCCTCAATTTTGGCAACTTGGTTAATGGCAGCATTGTTAATCAAAATATCAATCTGTCCATAGGTATGGAAGACTGTGGCGATCGCTGCTTTAACTTGCTCTTCCTCAGAAACATCACAGGGGATCGACAATGCTGATTTACCCGTTGCATTTAGCTCTGAAGCGATCGCCTCTGCGCCACTACGCGAGATAAACACCGTATGCGCTCCGTAATTAGCGATCGCTTCAGCAACCGCCAGACCGATGCCACTACTTGCCCCAGTAACAATTGCCACTTTCCCCTTGAAGTCATGGGGAAATTCATGGGGTTTAGTCATAAGCTAATTCAACTAATTTAAATGTTTTTTGAGCAATGAAGCGCCGCGCATAGCGCGGCACTTCATTGCTTATTTAGTTTTTAAGAAAAAACATGATCTTCAACAAAAATATGGTTTACATCAGGTTTCCCGATCGCCAAACGGATTGAAGGTTTATCGCCAACAACACGAATATTATGGATTACCTTACGTGGCACAAAAATAATGTCATCTTTAGTAGCACGGTAAGAGCCATGCCCCTCTACATCCCACTCTAATTCTCCTTCCATGATCACCCACCACTCGTCCTCGTTGGCATGATAGTGAGTGCGATTGCTTTCCCCTGGCTTTTGGCAGATCATGACTGCACTCATCATGTCAGTATAAATTAGACGAACCGACCAAGATGGCTCCCCCATCTCTTTTTTGATATCTTCTAAACGATTAAAAATACGGTTGATGCTGTCATGGGTATTCGCTTTGGCAACACCATCATCTTTCATCACCGTAGCAAGGTCGCGGTCTTGTTTGGCGATCGTGGTCATAGCTGAATTACTCCATTTAACTTTTATGAAAATTATCATCATAAATATAAAGGCACGCTTAGCGTGCCTTTATATTTATTAGAACGTGAACGTTGTGCGAATTACACCAACAGTTGCCGTTGGATTTCCGCTAGCACCTTCAGGATTAAACACCCAGAAAATACCGGGGGTAATGCTGATATTCTTGCTGAGACGATAGCGATAGAAAAGCTCTAAATGGTAAGGAGTCGAATCAATGGCTCTACCATTAGATGTGCCAAGAGAGGCAAGTCCACTTACGGAGCTACGTTTAATTGGCTGACCAAATAAAATACTTGCAGCACTTCCTTCACTAAATAAATCATTGAAGGTCAAACCTGCAATCCAACTGGTGAAAGTAGTCGATGCAGAAGTGTTAACGGCATCAGCAAAAATCACAGTCCCCCAAGTATGGAAAGAGATTTTTGGAGTGATTTTCCAAGCTAAATTACCTGCGATCGAGTTTGCTCTGGTTGAACCAGCTACAGCATTAATCCCATCAGTAGTAATAGATTCTGTGCTAGTTAGCCCAGTGCCCAAAGAACTTCTGCCATTACCTGCAAACTGATGGTAAGTATTTGCGTAGGTAACAGAAGCATCAAGATTTTCAGCAGGCTTGAATAAAAGCTGAACTAGAGCAATGGTTGATCCACCAAACAAACCACCTTGTCCTCCAGGTGAAGGCGAAGCAGTATTGGAAGCACCATAACCTGCTTGGATTTTGAATTGGTCGGTAACTTTCCAATCAAAGGCAAATAAAGAAGATGTACCAGCA
>JBJTVM010000250.1:0-2464 GCA_046081205.1 Pseudanabaena sp.
TCTTTGCTGTAGCAGGCCCCGATAACCAAACATCAAGTAACCTCGTCAGAAGAGCACCAAGGAATTTTTAGAGAATTAAGGGATATGCAGGAAAATAAGGAGCCGATTTTTTATAGTGTGGCTTCGCCACGCTATAAAAAATCGGCTCCTTATTTTCCTGCATATCCCTTAATTCTCTAAAAATTCCTTTGTACTCTTCTGACGAGGTTACTTGATGTTTGGTTATCGGGGCCTGCTACAGCAAAGAACACAACTCCTTTTTTTGCTTCACAGCGTATTGAAAGACTATAGTTGCCATTGACTCCAAAGGCTCCACTAGCCAATGGCTCAAAGTTACTATCAAATCCAGAATCTTTGGCAGCTATTTCTGCCCTTCTGATACAGGCATCTTGACTCATGGAAATATACTTGGCGTGATTAAAAATAATCGGATATTGTGCTACTGCCATAGCAGGAAAAGCAACAATACTCAAGACTGGCAATAGTTTTAGGTAGTTCATGGGATTTTACAATATTGATTTTTGCTTTGCCTCTTAATTAAAAAGCTTATTTTTAACTTTGGCTCTACCATTAAATTTTATTAATGATCGCGAACATGATAGGCGATCGCGATCCATTCGTTCATGTGAACTTGATCACATGGTTCAAAACCTGCTGCAATCATTGACTGAGTTACATCTTCGGCGCGATCGCTGGTATAGCCTGCGGTGATTAAGATTCCTGAATGTGTAGAAGTATTACGTAGAGCCTT
Organism: Pseudanabaena sp.; assembly: GCA_046081205.1. Classification (GTDB taxonomy): domain Bacteria; phylum Cyanobacteriota; class Cyanobacteriia; order Pseudanabaenales; family Pseudanabaenaceae; genus Pseudanabaena. The sequence goes on from JBJTVM010000250.1 coordinate 752, forward strand.
ATAAAAATCGGAGGCAAGGGAAATATGAACTCGCGCAAAAATATTCGCAACAATTAGATCGAATTGTCCATTAGCCTGAATTTCAGGAGCAGACTCAATACTATCACCACCCATCCAATGCCCTAGTTGACTGGCACTGCCGAGGCTGGCGCATTGGACTGTGACCTGTTGCGTGACTTGGTTACGTTCCACTGCATCCTGAGTAGCATCTACAGCGATGCGATCATTATCAATTGCCAACACTGTCACGCCGAGTTTGGCTAGAGCTACACTAAGAATCCCTGAACCAGAGCCAAGATCGAGAGCGTCAAGTGATGGCTGAGTATAGCGTTCTATTAGTTGCAAGCTCAGGATTGTGGCGGGATGGAGTCCACTGCCAAAGGCAAGGCTATTTTGGAGACGGAGAATTATCTCTTGAGAATTACTAGCTTGATAGTCAGAGTCAGCCGATAGAATTACAAAGCGATCGCCTATGCGCCGAACTAGAGAATGTTCAGAATTCCGTTCTATTTGAGGAGTTTTTTGATCAACGATAAAGGTTTGTAACTCGCTGGTCATCCCTGTACGATGGAGTGGTTTAAGAAGATCGGCGATCGCATCTATGCGTTGATGAATTTGGTCATCTTCAAGTAGGTACATTTGAATGGTGAATGTCCATTGAGGATAGCGATCGCGATATTCGCGAATATGCATATCTTCGGCAGCGATCGCCTTAGCGAGTAATGTATATATCCAATCAACAGCTTCGTTGGTGGTATCGAGGCTCAATTCTATCCATGCCATAATTATTATTTGGGATCTTATTTAAAAACCAGAGAGAAAATTTTTAAACGCGGCTTCGCCACGCTTAAAAATTTTCTCTGCATTACTGAGAAACTGCGCGAAGCGCAGCCTCTCAGTAACTTATTGAGGCTGATGACAGGTAATACAGTGGAATGCGCCACCACCTAGGAGAATATGCTTTGCTGAAAGCCCGATCGCTTTGCGGTTGGGGAATTGCTTGGCGATTTCCTGCACTGCTGACTCATCATTTTTTGAGCCATAGGTGGGAACAATCACACTATCATTGGAGATATAGAAATTAAGATAACTGGCTGGCATAATTTCGCCTTCGTCATCAAGAACGAGGCATGGTGAAGGAATTTTAATTACATTCAATTTATGCCCCTGAGCGTCAGTCATCTCTTCTAATTGGTTGGCAATATCATTGAGAACTTGGTAATTAGGATCATCCTCAGAGTCTGGTTGCATACACATGACGGTATGGGGAGCAATAAAACGGGCGATCGTATCGATATGTCCGTCGGTATGGTCATTGAGAAGTCCTTCCTCAATCCATAGAACCTTTTCTACTCCCAAGGCATTTTTCAATCCCAATTCAATCGCATTCTGATCCATATGAGGATTGCGATTGGAATTGAGTAAACATTGCTTGGTGGTGAGGCAGGTTCCTAGTCCATCGACTTCGATCGCACCACCTTCAAGTACCCAATCAAATTCAAATTTAGGAATATCAAGGGTTGAAAGAATATTCGTAGCTACGCGATCGTCATGTGCGAGCATATATTTGCCTCCCCAGCCGTTCCATTGAAAGCGCAAAGCTCCTAATTTTCCAGTTACATTTTTGACATAGATCGGCGTAATATCACGCATCCAGATGTCGCCAAAGGGAATCTGATGAAAGCGAACGGGTAAATCACCGAGTAGTTCTTT
>JBJTVM010000251.1:0-3570 GCA_046081205.1 Pseudanabaena sp.
GGAGTTCTAGTTTGAGATTTTTAAACCAAAAGGTAATAAACCCAATCATCTTTTGATATTGCTTAATCCCACGAAAGTTATACACAGGATCTTTGAAATAGACATCTTCGCTATAGATGCTATAGGTTTGCGCTTCAGGAAATTTCGCGTAATCTGCTTTGATGATATCGAGGATATTGGTCGTTGATGTAGTCATGGGGGCGATCGTCTCTTCTAAATTTATGGCACTAGACTTTGATGATAACCTTGAGAACCCACTGCGCTAAGAATCTCAAGAGAGATTAAAGACTTACAGTAAAATAAAGAACTAGTTTTTGCGCCGTGGCAAAGCCACGGCGCAAAAACTAGTTCTTTATTAAAGGAGACCCTTATGTGGGCTAATGCGATCGCCGCTTATTTACATTATTTGAGTCTGGGGCTTATTTTTGCATCTCTATCTACGGAATTATTTACGCTAAAGCAAGACCTAACCAATCGTAATGGATGGCGGATTTTGATTGCCGATACTATTTATGGAATCGCAGGAATTACGGTCTTAGTAACTGGGATTTTAAGATATTTATATTTTGAAAAAGGTGCAGATTACTATTCCCATCAACCCGTTTTCTGGATGAAAATATCTGTATTTATTGCGGTTGGTTTATTATCCCTATATCCCACAGTTTCATTCTTGATGTGGATTAAAAACCTTCGTGCCGAAAAGCCTCCAGAGGTAAGTCCAGAAAAAGTCAAAACCTTAAGAACTATCATTCACATTGAACTTGTTGGATTTAGTCTAATTCCTCTCCTCGCTTCTATGATGGCAAGAGGAATTACCTTAGGCTTATAAAAAAACAGAGGGGACACTTAGCATCCCCTCTGTTTATGACAGAGCATCCCTTAACATCGCTAACTTCTCAGGCAAAATGCGATAGTAAATCCAAGTTCCACGACGTTCTTTAGTAAGCAAGCCTGCTTCATATAAAACTTTAAGATGATGGCTGACCGTCGGTTGAGCTAAACCTAAAGTTTCCACCAATTCACAGGCACATACTTCTTGACTGGGTTGAGTCGCAATTAGGCTCAAGATTTGTAAACGCGCAGGTTCTCCCAATACTCGAAAGATACTGGCTAATAAAGCTGTATCCTCTGGTTGCAAGCGTCCAGCTAGAAGCGGCGGGCAACACCTAGTGGTGGCGATCGCATCCGCATCGTTCTTGGGTTGGGCAATCGTGGTTTGAGAAAGTTTCATAGTTTTCATCTTGACATATCCCTATCTCAACAGTCAAAATATCGACAAATATAAATATTGATATAAGTCGATATTATTGCTATAGGTTAAATTATGGCTGTGCGGGTTGGTATTAATGGCTTTGGCAGAATTGGCAGTTTGACTTGGTACAACGAATGGGGCTATTCCTGTCGCATGGCGGAATTAGCAAGAAAAGTTGCGATCACCCTTTAATCACAAAAAGAAGCGTGCAACGCTCGCTTCTTTTTGTGAAAATAATTTTTGAGAAAACCTATGAACTCTTCTACTCCATCCCAAGCAAACTTCAAAAACTATGTACTAGTCACCCTCACCTATTGGGGATTCACGATTACCGATGGTGCTTTGCGCCTATTGGTATTGCTTTATTTCAATAATATTGGCTACACCCCTATTCAAATTGCTTCGCTATTTCTATTTTATGAAGTCTTTGGAGTCGTTACTAATTTTTTAGGTGGATGGATTGGTTCACAATTAGGGCTGAAAGTTACGCTCTATACAGGGATTAGCTTACAGATTTTCTCCCTTGTGATGTTATCCTTTCTCAATCCAGAATGGAGGCAGTGGCTAGCAGTTCTCTATGTGATGATCGCCCAAGCTTTTTCAGGAATTGCTAAAGACTTGACGAAAATGAGTGCCAAAAGTGCAATTCGTTTAGTCGTACCACAGGATGCTCAATCAGCTTTATTCAAGTAGGTTGCAATTCTCACAGGTTCTAAAAATGCTCTTAAAGGTGTAGGTTTTTTTGTCGGCAGTGCCTTATTAGGGCTATTTGGGTTTGTGAATTCCCTATGGATTATGGCGGGAGGTTTATTCCTGCTCTTGTTCACAGGCTTGTTCTTACCAAAGGGCATGGGCAAAATCAAAGCAAAAATCAAATTCAAACAACTCTTTTCCAAAAGCCCTGAAATTAACCTCCTATCCGCAGCAAGATTCTTTCTCTTTGGTTCTAGAGACGTATGGTTTGTAGTGGGATTACCTGTATTTTTGCGAAGTGTTTTAGGTTGGTCGTTTTATCAAGTTGGTGGCTTCTTAGCCTGCTGGGTAATTGGCTATGGCATCATTCAAGCCCTCGCACCGACATTAATTAAACGCTTTGGTTCAGGGCAGCCGCCCCGATCGCAAACAGTGCGCTTTTGGACATCATCCCTCATTGCGGTTCCTGCAATCATGGCGATCGCTCTGCAATTAAATCTCCCTGCAAACCTTGTAATCATTGGTGGCTTACTGATTTTTGGTGTCGTCTTTGCCTTTAACTCATCGGTACATTCTTACTTAGTTCTAGCCTTTACCGATAACGACAAAGTGGCGTTAAATGTGAGTTTCTACTACATGGCAAATTCGGGCGGACGCTTAGCAGGCACAGTTCTATCAGGTCTGGTCTATCAATTCGCTGGTTTAGTTGGCTGTCTGTGGGCATCCGCAATCATGGTTTTAGCTGCGGCTGTGATTACGCACAAGTTACCCGATCCTGAAACCCAAAGGGCGATCGCAAGAAAATCTATAAACTAAGATAAAAAGCGGCACAAAGTGCTGCTTTTTATTCTGAGGACAACGATCACAGTCATGCCCCAAAGACCTAGCATCGCTGTTGTGGCAATAACGGTTTTGATGAAAGTCAGCCGACGGCTGACTTTCATCAAAACCGTTATTTATAATGAGAATTGCTGATCTATAGAATTATCTAGCTGATTTTTGGCTACCTGTGGTAGCATCTCTTGTGAGTTCGCTTGATGGTAATGGCAAAAGTCCTTGTACTAAATGCATCCTATGAGCCGCTGAACATTACAAATTGGCAGCGAGCTATTGTGTTGGTCTTAAAAGGTAAAGCTGAACAAATCGAACACAACGGCAAAATGATCTATCCCGGGATGCCCCTGCCCAGCGTAATTCGCATGTTGCAGTATGTTAGTATTCCCTACAAAGAAATCCCTCTCACCCGCCGAAATATCTTGCATCGTGATGCCCACTCATGTCAATACTGTGGGCATACGGGAGATGATTTGACCCTTGATCACGTTTTACCACGATCGCGTGGTGGCGGAGATAGTTGGGACAATATTATTACTGCTTGTGTCCGTTGTAATGTCAAAAAAGGTAACCGTACTCCTAAAGAGGCTTCAATGCCCCTACGCAAGCAGCCCCGTCGTCCTCACAGTGGTTTGCATTTCGAGGTGACGAAATATCTGCGATCGGGAAATCATGACGAATGGCAAAAATACATTATTAATTAGTCTAATTACCAAAACAAAAAATGGCGACGCATGGCAGCGCATCATGCTGCCAATAAACCCAAAATACAAGTAGCGGCGCGGAGCGCC
>JBJTVM010000252.1:0-7724 GCA_046081205.1 Pseudanabaena sp.
TGCATGAGGCAATCGCTCCAATTCCTGAAAAAATATGAGGAGCTTGAACATACTTAACTATTTCATCTGTAGCAAGAGGTAAGGTTGCGAGTAGCACACACGACACACCTAAGCGAACTGCTAATTGATGAATCATGCTTAATACTTGAATTCTACTAGTTTTTAATCTATGAACATCCCACATTAGGTTGACTAGGGGGGATCGTCATCTATAAATAGGGTGATATGTGGGTATAAAACCTTTGTATTAATGTCAATTTCTGTTAAAAAGTGGATTTAAAGTGTGTTTATGCTGATCTTAAAGTGTATTTAAAACAAATGTTAACTTGATCTAAGCAATGTAACGGGATGTTAATCCAGATTCCAAATCTAAGCAAACTTGTAAATTGCTTATAAATTTATAAATTATTGATAGAAGCTAAGCCCTTAAATTTGGGTTTAGCAAAATAATAACCTTGAAATAGTTCTATGCCAAAGGATTGCAAAATTGTTAATTCTTCATAGGTTTCCACGCCTTCAGCAATAACCAAAATAGCTAACTCATTACATACTTGAAGTATACCTTTCACAATTGCTTGACGACTTTTATTATGGGAAATATCTCTAATTAAACCCATATCTAACTTGACGAGATCGGTTTGAAAATCAGCTAATAGGTTAAGCCCTGAATAGCCTGCACCAAAATCATCGATCGCTGTCAAAAAGCCTGTATTTCGGTAATATTGGATGATTTCACGGAGGTGAGCATGGTCGGTGATTTTTTCACCTTCAGTAAATTCAAAAATGATCTGTTTTACAGGAAATCCAAAGGTTTCGGCGGCTTCAATCGTTGTGCGAATACATAGTTCGGGACGATAAACCGCATTTGGCAAGAAATTAATACTGATAAAGGAATCAATATTTAGATCTGCACCTAATTGCACAGCTTTTACACGGCAAGCCTGATCAAAACGGTAGCGATTTGCATCATTAATATACCCTAAAATTTTTCCAGCAGGCTCTTCATTTGTACCTCTTAATAGGGCTTCTTGAGCAAAAATTTTTTTGGACGTAGTATCAACAATTGGTTGAAATGCCATTGTGAACTCAAACCCCAACCCCGCCCCTTTTGTACATTCCCAACAGCCAATTGATTTATATTCTTGGTCGTCTTTCATTTCGATCTACCTAAATCGCCATAGTCTATAGCGGTTTTCATTTTGCCTACGGCAAAATGAAAACTCAAAAACCTTACTGGGATTAATTTTTTGTTTTCAAATGAGTACGCACTCATTTGAAAACTGCAATAGCTATTGCTTTAACAATCCAGAATTTGCCATACGATATTACATTCTTTCTCGATCTATGCATCAAAAGTCTATCTTTTTTTATCAGGTTTTATCAGGTTTACTTTGAAAGAACCGAAATCAATGCACCAAATACTTTTAGGCAATCCTATACATAGATAGAATGCCGCCAATAAATCTTTTAGCTGAATATGTATATCAGGAACGAAAAAAGTAGTCTTAAATAGGTAAGGTGGTGCTTCGCACCACCTTACCTATTTAAGACTACCCAAATTAGCGCTAATTGCATTACAATAATATCGAACAGAGAGGGAATAGAATCATAATAATTACCTAAATAATGTAAGCAATTGAAACCTAATCTAGATGAGGTAAAGCAAGATGTTAGTTGAGTTGGATGATTCCCATAGTTTCGGTTCTACAGTTAATGCAAACAAACTAAGATTAACGCTCTTACAGCGCTTTGCGCTATGACGAATCCCAGAGAAATACAGAGCTTTGCACTTACTTAAACCACAGATAAATTTTAAAAGCACGGCGGGGCAGCACTTTTAAAAATTTATCTGAACTACTCAAAACCTCAATAGGCTGTACTTGAAATTATTACTTTATGGCAGCCTCAAACATTCCTCTATATCATTCTCAATTTAGCGAAATATGGGTTGGTTTATCCACTTTATAAATGGAAAAACAACTTCTATTGTGACAGAGAATGGGTGGGAAAAGCTTCTACGTTAAGGATGCCGCAAAGCATTAATTTACAAAGCATTAATTTACAAATACAAATTATAGTTGCAGGAGGGGATTTGTGAATGATCGCAATCTGAAATCTAATAGCAAACTCAATCAATCTAGTCGTACAGGATTTCCTTCTATTCGTTTGCGAGCGCTTATCGTGATACCCTTTGTGCTGCAAACATTTGTGGCAGTGGGGCTTACTGCTTGGCTTTCGTTACGAAATGGAAGAGAAGCGGTAAATAATGTTGCTTCTCAATTACGGACTGAGGCAAGAAATAATATTGAAAACCAATTTAATAACTATTTTGAAAAATTGTATGCTCTTTTCGATCTTGTAGTTGCGGATCTCGCTAATGAGCAGAAGTATTTTGATGATCTGTCTAGTTTAGATAAATTCCTATTAAGTTTGGTAAATATTGCACCAAGTGGACTTTGGCAGGTCGGTAAACCTAATGGAGATTTTATCTTATATCAAAAATTGGAAGATGGGCAGAACATAGTCAAATTTCGAGATCAATCGACTGCACCAAATCGGCTTGTCTATAATCTTAATTCTCAAGGGCAGCGTACAGACTTTATTGCCAAAGAAAAATTCGATCCTCGCGATCGGCCTTGGTATAAAAAAGCAATCAGCGATAAAAAAGCTAGTTGGACTCAGATCTTTTCTTTAGCACGTTCTAAAAAACCTGCATTGGGGGTAAGCCTGAGCCAACCATTGTATAGAAATGCCAATCCAACGGATTTGGTGGCAGTCATAAGCGTAACCTTAGATCTAGAAAATCTAACTCGTGTTATCAAAGATAAAGATCTCCAAATCACTCAAAATAGTCAAATATTTGCGATTGAACGTGAAACCGAAGATTTACTTGCAGGTTCTAAGATCTCACAACCATTCGTTATTAATGACGATAACAAGGCAATTAAAATCAAAGCTTCTCAAAGCCCAGACAATCTACTCCAATCTGTAATTAAATATTTAATTAAATCCTCCCAAGGAGTTAGAGCGATTTCAGGGATACAACAACTAGATTTTGATCTTGATGGCAAAAGGCAGTTTATAGAAGTATTCCCCATCAAAGATCAGCGTGGTATTGACTGGATCATTGTTCTAGTTGTACCTGAAGATGATTTTATGGAGACAATTAACCAAAATACTGCTTTTACCATATTGCTTTGTCTGCTCACTTTATTGGCTACTATTGGGCTTGGTTTCTTTGGTTCGCGTTTGATTGTTGCACCGATGCAAAAGCTAACGACTGCCGCTAAAGCGATCGCTGAAGGTGACTTAGAACAGGAAGTAAATTCTCGTGGAATTTTAGAAGCGGAGGTTTTAGCTAAAGCCTTCAATCAGATGTCATTACAACTTAAAGAATCCTTTGATGTACTAGAGAAAAAAGTTGCAGATAGAACTCTTGCATTAAGTCAGGCTAAAGAACTTGCTGACAATGCTAATCAAGCCAAAAGTGAATTCTTGGCAAATGTGAGTCATGAGCTACGTACTCCCCTCAATGGTATCTTAGGCTATACTCAAATTCTCAGTCGCTCGAAGACCATCAGCACAAAAGAACGCCAGGGGATTGATATTATTCATCAATGTGGTTCACACTTGTTAACACTTATTAATGACATTTTAGATTTATCCAAAATAGAAGCACGCAAGTTGGAAATAAATTCACAAGCGATTCATTTACAAACATTTGTGCAGGGTGTAGTAGAGATCTGTCGATTGCGAGCCGAGAAAAAAGGGGTTCAACTAGTTGTTAACTTGGATGATTCTCTACCAGAGGGGATTTTTGTTGACGATAAGCGGCTACGCCAAGTGTTAATTAACTTAATTGGTAATGCTATTAAATTTACTGATCAAGGAAATGTCACTTTTAGTATCCAAAATTTAAGCTCACAAAATGTCCAAAATCAGATATTCTCAGGCTTCGAGCAATCTGCAATATCTACACGAGTGTTGTTGCGTTTTCAAGTAGAAGATACTGGGATTGGTATTGATAATTTATCTCAAGAAAAAATCTTTGATGCTTTTGAACAGGTTGGTCACAAGAAGAGTCAGGTAGAAGGAACAGGATTAGGTTTAGCAATCAGTCAGAGAATTATCAGTTTAATGGGAAGTCGAATTAAAGTTAGTAGTGAATTAGGAAAAGGTAGTACTTTTAGCTTTGAACTAGTCTGTGAAATTACTAGTAATAGTGAACAAAAAGTATTGGCTAAAAATGTTAGCCAAATAGTGGGATATGAAGGTAAAATTCGACGTTTACTAGTTGTAGATGATCGATGGGAAAACCGTTCGGTACTTGTTAATTTGTTAACAGCCATCGGTTTTGAAGTTGATGAGGTTGGGGATGGACTAGAGGCTTTAACTCAAATTAGGCAAAATTCTTACGATCTGATCATTGCAGATATCGTTATGCCAGTTATGGATGGCTTTGAGCTTTTGACACAAATCCGTAATGATATTGCTATTAAGGATTTAGTTGTGATTGTATCCTCAGCATCAGTATCAGATACGGAAAGACTAAAAACTGAAGAAATGGGTGGTAATGATTTCTTGGCAAAGCCTGTTGATACTGACTATTTATTCGAGTTAATTTCTAAGCATTTACAACTGACATGGAAATATGGGGAGACAGAAAAATCACCTAAATTTACAAAAAATCAATCCAGTGATCTGGAGATAATTGCGCCGCCATATGAGGATCTGCGTATTCTCTTAGAGTTATCTCAAAAAGGAATGTTTATTAAGTTTACCCAACATTTAGATTTAATTAGCCAAAAGAGTGATCGCTACCAGCCCTTTATCGAGAAATTAACCCAAATGGCAATGGAATTTGAGGGCGAACTAATTGAGAGTACTATTCTTAAATATCTTGAAATTAGTTAAATATAATCTCAAAACAATAGAAGATTAAATACAAAACTAGATATAAAATAGGAGAAAGACGAATGTTACCTCAGTCAGCTAGTGAAAAATCTTTAGTTCTGATAGTTGATGATGAACAAGCAAATCTCAATGTTGTTGCGGAAATTCTTAACAATGAAGGATATGACATAGCGATCGCGAATAATGGAGAACGTGCACTAAAGTTGCTATCTCGTGAGATCCCCGATCTAATATTGTTAGATCTGTATATGCCTAAACTGGATGGTTTTCAAGTATGTCACATGATCAAGAATAATGATCAAACCAGTCAAATACCTGTAATTTTTATGACAGCCTCAACAGATTTAGATAGTAAAATCAGAGGCTTTGAATCAGGAGCAGTGGACTACATTACGAAACCATTTAATGAAAGAGAATTAGTTAGACGAATTAAAACACACCTGCAAATTAGAATCCTATCAAAAAACTTAGAAAATGAAGTAATCAAGCAACAAAAAATAGCTACACAGCTTGAGCAGAAATTAATTGATCTCCAACAAGCTGATGAACAGATACGTCAACAAAATGAAAAATTAACCATGGTTAACCTTCAATTGACTCAAGTCACAAGACTTAAGGATTCATTCTTAGCAAATATGAGTCATGAACTGCGTACACCTCTAAATGCTATTTTAGGTATGGCTGAAGGACTAAAAAATGGAGCTTTAGGCACAGTTAATAATCAACAAATTCAAGCTTTAGAAACTATTGATAGTAGTGGTTATCGTTTACTAGAGTTAATTAATGATATTCTCGATATCTCCAAGATTGAGTCTGGAGAACTCAAACTAAATTGTAAAAGTACTTCAATTAGAAAAATTTGTGAATCAAGCCTTAACTTAGTCGATCTTAAGATATTGCAAAAGGATCTCCAGATCATAACTATATTTCCTTCTAATCTACCCGATATGCATTTGGACGAAGTCCGCATTAAGCAGGTTTTAGTACATTTACTGAATAATGCCATTAAATTCACACCATCAGGAGGGAGCATTACTATAGAAGTCAATCAATTCACTCCAGATTTGCCAAGTCCAAATGTACATTTAGATGGATGTGTCAGAGTTACTATAGTGGATACGGGGATCGGTATTGCTCCAGAAAATATCCAGAAGTTATTTCAGCCCTTTGTGCAAATAGATAATGATTTAAACCGTAAATATGAAGGCACTGGATTAGGCTTAGCATTTGTGAAGCAGGTAGTAGAACTACATGGCGGTAATGTCAGCGTAGCAAGTGATCTCAATAAGGGAAGTTGTTTTATGATCGAGTTACCTATAAATGGTTGCGCTTTAAGTCCTACTTACGCCAATCTTCCCGATCTTCAGCAATCAATAGATGAAAAGGTAATAGAACATCAAATTTATACAACATCCACACATCGATCTCATGTAGTTTTGTTAGTAGGTGAAAATAATGCAATCATGCATAGCTTTTTTAGCTATTTAGAAGCTAAAAGCTATCATTTACTATGGGAGAAATCTTGGCAAGAGGCAATCGAGCATGTTCGTTTATCCCAACCTGATTTGATCGTTATTGATGTCCAACTTTCAGGCATGTCTGCCTTGGATGGCATTAGTCAAATTCAGATAGAATCTATTACTAAAGATATTCCCATTATTGTCATGTCAGATTCGGGAGATATTGTTGATCGCAATCGCTACTTAGCTGTAGGAGTCAGTGATTATCTAGTTAAGCCAGTTAAGATCAAACAACTTCTTAATTCTATTCAGCAGCGTTTAGAGGTTAAGTGAAATACTCACCATCTATCTGATTACAGAGAGAGGTGAAAGGTAAGAGCGTGTTTGAGAAGTTAATACATACAAAATTTTCAGCTAAAGCCAATGTTTCCGCCCCCTAAATATCCCAATTCTGGGGGACTTTAATCTGGTTCCCCCCCAGAATTGGGGGGCTAGGGGGGCTAAAGTAAAACTTCTCAAACACGCTCTTAGCTAGGTTGGTTTTATGACTTGTGTATTACACAATTAAGAACCAGCTTGAAACACCTGATTAGCCGTCAAAACTAACTCTGGAAAATTAGGCGATACAATTTGCTCATCACCCTTAAACAGCGAAACTTGATATTCCCTATCAACTAACTCATAGACAGAGATCGTTGGTTGCTTAGGGCTGCCGATAAACCGACTACCACCCAATCCCAAATAATCGACAATCCAATACTCAAGAATCCCCATCTCCTCATAATCCTTCACCTTAGTCAAATAATCAACGCGCCAATTAGTGCTTACCACCTCGATCGCCAAAGGAATAGAAGCCCCCTGCGTAACCGTCGATGACTTCTTCCATAGAGGCTCATTCACCAAATTAGGACGATTTAACACCAATACATCTGGTGAATATCCCGAATCAGCATTAGACGGCTTAATTAGTACAGTTTTGTATATTCCGTATGGCAACCCCAAACGCAGAAATTCAAGCATGACCTTCTCAGACAAAAAGCTCGTTATCTCCTCATGGTCTCCCACTGGCTGCGGCATCTCAACAATTACTCCATCATGTAATTCATAAATACTGTGATCTGGCTTCCATGCAACAAACTCCGCAAAAGTCACCAGTTGTGTTTTAGCTGCGGCTTGAACCATTTCTTTTCCTACCTTGCTAATTAAGTTACAGCCTATTGAGGCTTTGAGTATTACAGAAATATTTTTGGGCTTTAAGTAAACGCAAAGCGCTATATCAGTCCTAAATCATTAATAGTCACAAATTATCATTAACCATAAACCCAAAACTTTAGTTTAAGACCTAGAGAA
>JBJTVM010000253.1:0-7662 GCA_046081205.1 Pseudanabaena sp.
TCTAACTTTTGTTGGTCTTCGGGTGTCATTGGCTTCGCGCGGGGATTTTGTTCTATTATCTCATCTCTACACTTATAAGCATTTATACTCAGTGCTTAACTGAGATGCTCCCTAGGTATGTGTAGCTTCGCGAGCAGTTCCAAAGTCAATTAATACTAGCTGTCCTGAGGGAGACAGCATAATATTTGCAGGCTTGATATCTCGATGAAAATATTTGTTGGAATGGACTACAGCAAGAATGTCCACTAATTGCCGTAACCAAACGAGCGCTCTTTTTTGAGCGATCGGCTTCTTTCCACGTTGATTGATCCATTGTTCGAGGTTTAGCCCCTCAATTTTTTGCATGACAATACCATGCAGCACCTTCCCGTTTGCAAGGTTGTGGTGTACATAAGTCTCAATTTTGGGAATCCCTGCATGTTCAATCTTTCCTAATACCAAGGCTTCCTGCTGAAACAGTGATACAGCTTTACTATCATCATTCAATTCCTGCTTCAAAATCTTCAGGATTTTGGGGTTACCTGCGGGATTGGTGGCTTCGTACACCACTCCAAAGCCACCAGCTTCGCTTAATAATTTGGTAACTGTATAACAATTATCAACCAGTAATTCGGAGCCACATCCTTGACAAATTGGGTAATTGTCATTGTCAGGATGGTCAGGATTGGGACAATTAGGATTAATGCATAGACGCATGGTGTTTTAAAGCATACCAGTCTAGACTTACTATATCGCTAGCGCAGTCAATTTATTAGCAATTCTCATTATGAAACCGATTTTGGTGTTTCCAGCGCCTTCAGCGCTGGAAACACCAAAATCGATTTTTTGAAAGCCCGCCAACGGTGGCTTTCAAAAAATCGATTTGTATAATGAGAACTGCTGCCGCTTTATAGAGTATCTTGCATCTTTTCGCCATCATGGTATGCAGCAAACAATACGGGGCAGGTTTTGCCCCATGCGATCGCCCCAGTAGCATCAAGGCATATTGCACCAAAATCGCGATCGCGGCTCTTTGCCTCATTAATTGATTTTTCGACCGCTTGCTGAAGGCTCATGCCATCGGTAACGCGCACCACCACTCTAGTAGCAAAACCTTCATCGAGAATGTCTTCCCCGACACCTGTACAGCTTACGCCTGCAAATTTAGTGGCATAGTTACCCGCAGGGGTTGCCGAGTCACTAACTCGACCGATGCGCTCAAAACCACGTCCGCCTGTGGATGTACCAACCGCAATGCTGCCATATTGATCCAAGACCACTGCGCCGATCGTTCCCATCGCCACATCTGCCATTTTGCGAGAGAAGTTAGTTTTGCGCTCCTCCACCCATTCGGCAAGGCGCTCATCGGTGAGGGGATTGTAAATCGGGATACCCAATTCGCGAGTGAGTTCTGCCGAGCCATAATCAGAGAGAACGCGATCGTCGCTAGTCTGCAAATGCTTAGCCAGATCAATGGGATTTTTAACTCTTGCCGTATTGATCACACCACTAAAACTTTGGCGATCGCCATCCATAATCGAAGCACTCATCCGAATTTGACCATCGGACTGCAATACTGAGCCAGTCCCCGCGTTAAAGCGCGGATCGTCTTCGAGCATTTGACAAGCCTTAACCACTGCAGCGATCGCCTTTGCGCCATCGAGCAGCATCGGATAAACGGTTTCGAGAACAGTAAATAGAGATTTGCGAACGGGTTCGTAGCCGCCTTTGCTTTCGACGGTACTTCCTGCACCGCCATGAATGATGATTTTGGGTTGCATTTAATCTTGGTAATTTGTGTAGTTGGTAATTGGTGATTGGTGATTGGCTTTTGGCTTTTGGAGTTTCTTTTAAGAGCGAAGTTGTTCCATTAGCCATGCGGTGATAGTACTTTGGTTTTCTTGGCGGCTACGTTGGAGAGCCTGTTCGAGGATTTCTAGCTTTAAACCTGCTAAAACTATTGATTCTCGAATACGTCTAATGCTGCCATCTTGTCCATGAGCAAAAGCAAAAATTTGCATGGTTTGCACATTCACAATCCAATATTCCGCAATCCCTAAGTCCTCATATTGCAAACGCTTTGTACCTAAGTCATCAGCAAAGGAAGTATCGGATATCTCAATCACAAGATCGGGTAATGGATATTGATCTAAGTCAATGATTCTCGTTCCCCAAGGGATAACATCAGCATTTACGCCAACATAGTACGAGGCATCGGGTTGAAATTCCGTATATCCTTTTTTGCGATAGGAACATTCATTATGTCCATTGATTGGGATGCCTTGCAGAGATGCAAATAGTCCAACCCCCATAGTGGTGGTCATGTGGTCTTTGGAATGATCGGAGCCTGTGGTCATTGGTTCAAACCGCATTCGGCCGTTGTAGTAATAACTTTTGAGCTTTTGGGAATCTGGAGCATCGGCAAGATCTACAAATTCCTGCCAAGAGGCAGGGAGCCATGTTTCTAGTAATGGTTTAGTTTGCAGTAATGGCATAGTATTCACCTGCTCTCATTCGGCGATTGTAAGTTGATCATGATTTCCTAAACTTGGCACTCAATTGGCACTCAACATGATGAAAGCCCCAAAATATTACAACTCACCAAATCCCTTTTTCTTTTTCTTCTTCTTGCCATAAACAGGATTGCCCGATGGTGCTTGGTTGCCCATGCCACCCATTCCAGGGAATCCGCCGCCGCCCATGTTGGGCATTCCAGGGAAGTTTGGCATCTTTCCTTGTCCCATTTGCTGCATTAGCGATCGCATTTTCTGGAAATCCGCAACTAGTTTAGTCACATCCTGAAGCTTGTAACCCGAACCGCTGGCAATCCGTTGCTTGCGGCTAGGACTCTTGGATATGAGGTCAGGATCTTTGCGTTCCTGCTTGGTCATCGAACCAATCATCGACTCACAACGCTTGAGTTGCTTTTCTGCCTCTTGAATTTGCGCGTCGTTAATCTTCATCCCAGGCAGCATTTTCAACATTCCACCAAAGGAACCCATGTTTTTCATCATGCGGGTATTCTTCAGGAAGTCGTCAAAGTCGAACTTGGCACTCAGAATCTTTTCTTGGAGCTTGGCGGCATCGGCAATATCAATTTCTTCTTGAGCCTTCTCTACTAGGGTCAGCACATCGCCCATACCCAAAATCCGCGAAGCCATGCGCTCAGGATAGAAGGGTTGTAAGGCTTCCACCTTTTCACCCACACCGATAAATTTAATGGGCTGTCCTGAAATCTGTCGTACCGAAAGCGCCGCCCCGCCACGAGTATCGCCATCCATCTTGGTCAAGATTGCGCCCGTCACTCCTATCTCATCATGGAATGTACGAGTTAATGTCGCCGCCTCTTGTCCTGTCATCGCATCGACAACTAGCAACACTTCATCGGGACTTATCGCTTCCTTGACGCGCTTGAGTTCATCCATCATGTCGCGATCGATCTGCAAGCGTCCCGCCGTATCGACGATCACGGTATTAACACCTAGTTCCTTCGCCTTTGCCAAGCCTTGACGGGCAATTTCCACAGGATCGGCATCAGCCCCCATGTCAAAGACTGGAACATTAATTTGCTTGCCAAGGGTGATCAGTTGATCGATCGCCGCAGGACGATATACGTCAGTGGCGACCAGTAAAGCACTGCGCTCTAGTTTGCGTAAATGTAGAGCGAGTTTGGCAGTAGCAGTGGTTTTACCCGTACCCTGCAAACCTGCCATTAAAATTACCGTCGGCGCATTGTCTGCCTCAGCAAGTGGCACATTTGCCTCGCCCATCGTCTTGACCAATTCGTCATAAACGATCTTGATAAACTGCTGATCGGGGCGCACACCTGCAATTACATCAGCCCCTTGAGCCTGTTTGGAGATTTCTTCGACAAATTCTTTGACAACCTGCAAGTTGACATCTGCTTCTAAGAGCGCCCTGCGTACTTCACGAATTGCGCTCTGGATATTGGATTCAGAGATTTTGTCCTGTCCGCGTAACTTTTTCCAAGCCGCCTCAAATTTATCGGCGATTTCATCAAACATATCTAGTCTTGCTTTTGCTTTTGGTTCTACCTACTAATTTACCTTTACCACCGTGACATTGATCGAGATCTGTGAAAATTGCAGTGGCGATCGCTATATGCAAAGATTTGGCACTGGTCACCTAAAACGTGATCGACGTATTTCCGACTTTTTTATCGCCTTGAATTGGACGTTTCAGCACCTATCCCTCATTAGCTGACCAGTGCCATCAATTTGCAATTCTATAACGCTCGACTGCTATATTTAGCTTGCCATCCTAAGAAGAAGCTTTCTGTTGCAATAATTGAGATACTTTATCAAACTCAAGCTCTAATCTCTGAAGCACCATATCTATGGTTTTGACTTTATGAGGATGACTATTCGACTTGCAAAGATTGCTTAATTCTTTGCAAATTGCGACAAGCCTATCGGCTCCTAGCGTACCGCACCCTCCTTTAAATGAGTGATTTTCAAAACTGATTGTGGCAAAATCTAGTTGGCTTAAGGCTTCTCGCATTTTTGCGATCGCTTCTTTTGATTCTATTAAGTAAGAGGAAATGATTTCACCAAGATCCTTTTTACTTATACATTTCTCTAACATATTTAACGTTGATGCATTAATTACAGCAAGATCAGCAATAGAAAGATCTAGCTGTAATTTGCTACTAGATATACTAATGGATTGCTCAACATCACTAAATGTAGCTTTTGTTGTCTCCAGTAACGGCTCCGTTAAGGTCACCAGGTTTTGATTTGGCAGATCATGGATATTCGCTTCAGACTGAGGTTTATTTAATTGTAGATTTTCTGAAATTCTTTGTAGAATCGTAATTAGCGCTTCAATTTGAAGAGGTTTGGTAAGGTAATCATTCATTCCCGCAGATATAGCCGTATCACGAGATTCCCTAAAAGCGTTTGCCGAAAGTCCAATCACCCAAGGATTACGCTCTGGCATTCGGCGAATATGTTGACAAGCTGTCAAACCATCCATAATTGGCATTTGGATATCCATAAACACTAAATCATAGGATTGCCTTTCCAAAGCATTAACTGCTTCTAACCCATTTGCTACTGCATCACCCTTATATCCTAAGCGTTCTAGCATCAATAAAAGAATTTGCTGATTTACAGAGTTATCTTCAACAATTAAAATTTGGAAAGGATAGCGGCTAGCAAAATTACTATTTAGCTGAAAAATATTAATTTGGTTAGTTTCTTGGGAAGTTTCAGGTGAAAATAGGTTTGAAAATACTTGATAAAGCTTTGATCCTGTGATTGGTTTGGTTAAATATCCAGCAAAACTAATGGAACTCGGGAAATCAATATCTGCAACTGAGTTCAGTAGAATAATTGGAAAAGGTGGGAAGAGTTCTTTAATATTTCTGGCTAAATCTAAACCATCAATTAATTGATCCGATGATTGAAGACAACGATCAATTAGAATCGCATCATATTTTGATGAACTTAAGTATTGTAATGCTTCCTCTTCAGAGATAGCAGATTCAGCAATCATATCCCAAGATTGAGTGTAAGTCCGAATCACCTGTTGAATGGTGGTGTTGCTATTGACGATCAATACCTTTTTTTGATTTAGTTCAAGATTGATCGCTAAATTTTCTACAGCGATCGCCTGAACATGGATAAAAAAGCGAAAAGTTGTTCCCTCTCCTACAATACTTTCAACTTGAATATCTCCACCCATAAGTTTACAAAGCTGTTTACTGATTGCTAATCCTAGTCCAGTGCCACCATATTGCCTTGTAATTGAACTATCAGCCTGACTAAAAGGTTTAAACAATCTTTGTATTGAGTCAGCGTCAATTCCCACTCCTGTATCGCGTACAGCAAAATTCAGTTGATACGTACTTGAGGATGGCTCAATTAAAGTCGAGCTTACCGTAATCGCTATTTCTCCATTTTCTGTAAATTTGATCCCATTACCAATCAGGTTCACTAAAATCTGTCTCAGACAAGTGGAGTCGCTAATAATCCGTTTCGGTACATCCAAATCAATTAGAGCTGATAGCTCTAGAGATTTCTGGGCAGCAGGAGATGACATCAAATCAAGGATCTATTCAATACATATTTGTAAATCAAAAGAATGCTTTTCTAGTTCGATAGAGCCTGATTCAATTTGCGAGAAGTCTAGAATCTTATTAATCACTGATAGAAGTACTTCGCCACCTTGACGGATTCCTGCGACAAATTGTTGTTGCTGAGTGGAGAGAGGTGTATTACTTAATAGTCCAGCCATACCAATGACAGCATTCATTGGTGTGCGGATCTCATGACTCATTGCTGCTAAAAATTCACTCTTAGCCTTGTTGGAAGCTTCGGCTACGTTCGCGGCAGCGAGTTTTGCATCATTTTGCTTGCGCTCTGTAATATCCTCAACACTCATAACAAAGTGTAAAGGACGATTGTCAATATCTCGAATGAGGCTGACTCGACTGATTGCATCAACTATTTCCCCATTTTTGTGGATGTATTGATTTTCTAGAATTGTATTTTCTGTTTCTCCTAATAATAGTTTGTTTAGATGCACTACGGTTAATTCGATAGAATCAGGATGAGTGATATCAATGGCTGATATTTGCAGTAATTCTTCAGGCGAGTAGCCGTAGATCTTACAAATATCTTTATTAACGGTTAAAAATATTCCTTCTACACTAAGTGTTGCCATACCCAATGGAGCATTATCAAAAGATACCTTTAGCAGTAGCTCGTTCTGCCTTAACTCATTAGTGCGTTGTTGCACTTTTTCTTCCAAAGAAGAGTTGAGATTTTGCAGGTTTTGATACAATTCTGCTTGCTGAATCGCGATCGCCAATTGTACTGATAATTGCTGAAGTAGCCGTAAATCTACATCTTCCCAACTACGTGTAGTTGAACATTGCTGAACAACTAGTAGCCCCCATAGAAGCGGTGGAGAATTACTGACATCAACACCTAAACATTGAGTTGTTTCGGGTAAAACAATGGGAACTACTAAATTCGCTTTTACTTGAAAGCGTTCTAACAGTTGAACATGACAGTCAGTTAAATTGGCTTTATGAATATCATTAGCGGCAAAAATTTTTCCCTGTCGGTATGCACCACCTAAGTTATCACGAAAACAAGTATCAACAATATTGCTATGAAGACTTGGCTCCCAGGGAGGATCAATGGCTTCAGCGACGATTGTGCCACTCATATTCGGATTAAATTTGTAGATTATAGTGCGATCAGCCTTGAGGAAGTTTTTGACATCCTGGACAATTGCATCGTAAATTTGATCGAGTTCTAATGATTGCCTGACGTGCAGAGCAATTTCAGAAATTAAAGCTTCTTGTTGCTGCGATCGCTGAAGTTTATGAAATAAGGTAAATCGATCCAGTAGCCCATGCATAGCTGGGCGCAGCGATAGAGCACTGATCTCATCCTTGATCAAATAATCAGCAGATCCCAATTTGAGCGCATTGGCTGCGGCAATACCATCTTCATATCTAGCCAGCATAATTACTGGCAGTTTAGGCTCAACAATCCCTGAACTGATAATCTCTAAAAGATCGATTCCATTACCATCAAGCAAATTAAAATCCAGCAACACAATATCTGGACTATTCGATCGCCAAAGAGACAGAGAATCTTTGATGTTCTCAGATTCTAAGATCTGATAATTAGTAGTAACATCAGTTTG
>JBJTVM010000254.1:0-9657 GCA_046081205.1 Pseudanabaena sp.
GCGAAACCGCTACCAAACTAACCATGCTGGTCGAAGAGATCGATCAGTCTCAAGCAAATCTTGATGCTCTTGAACAACTAGTTGCTACGACTACTAGCCAGATTGATACCCAATGGACTGAATTAAATACCCGTGCAGAAACTCTCATCAGTCAACTCAATGCTATTCGCGAACAGATCAATGCAGAAGTGACTGAGGTGGGACAAACATTAAATCAACTGCAAGAAAAGATCACCTCAGCACAATCGGAAATTGAGCAAGAATTTGAAGAAACTAAGGCAAGTTTAGATCAGTTGGATAGTACCTTGGAGTCCGTAACTTCTGAACAAGAGGAAGCATGGGAAACTACTGAAACTGCGCTTACAACTCTAGAAGAAACAACTCAAACAGTGGAATCTGCTCTGGAGTCTGAGTTTTCTGAAACGATCGCATTGATTGGTGAAGATTTTGTGACTGCTATAGAAACTCATGAAACAGAGGTAACAAGACAAGCGGAGGCTCTTCAGACATATATTTCTGGTGAGTGCCTATCTCAACTATCAGAGAAGTCTAGTGAGTTTTCTGAGCGATTAACCCAGATTGCCGATCAGTTGTCTCAAAAACTGTTAGAGGTTTCTAGTCTTACTTTTCCCGTTAAGTATGAATTTGAGCAAGAAGCCAACCCTGACATAGTTCACGTAGGTTAGCCCACCCCCGCCAGAGAACCTGAATCCCAATCGGAGATTTACGACGATGCTCAAGATAACCGCCAAGGAAAGCAATCGATTCAATCGCCCAAGCAACAGTTAAGACAGGAGGAGACTTTGGGAATCTAGCCTTTAAAACTTGAATTTGGACAGGACTAAGAATCTCAACCGCAGGAGCATCAGACTGATTGCGATGGAGATAAGTAATCTGTAAAAGTTCGACCGCACAGACACTTAAAAAGCCTAACAAAGTCTTCATCCCTTCAGCAGCAAGTCTATAGCGCTCACACTGACAGCCAGACTTAAAGATTTTATGGAAATCTTCCACACGCCAACGGTAAGTATACCAACGTAAAATCTTAATGGCAGTCTCTAGTTCTTCTACGACTTCAGTGGTCAACAGCATCCATTCCAAAGAAGTTTCACCTTCTGGGCAATCGATTTCCGTTGCATAGACAGCATAAACGGTTAATGGGTCACGATTGTCAAAACGATAGGGAACCCGTAGATGAACCTTAGAAAATCGTACTGCTAATTTCGCGATACGGGCTTTACGTTTACCAGTCTCTGGTACTTTGATTTCCTGTTCAAATCTTACGGGTTGCGACTCCAGTTTTTGCCATAGTCGTTCGCTATTTTGGTCTAAGCTACGGTCATGGGCTGCTCGTACTAATACCCCTGTATGTTTCAGTTGTCGTACTTGGTCGAAGACTTCAGTAATATCTCCTTCGCGGTCGAAAATATGAATTACATTGGTGCTGCTACTTACTTGATGCTCGACTGCGGTCAACGCTTCTACCCATCGATAAGACTCTTTATCTTTGAATAACCTTTGTCGGGCTGCTTTTCGGGCAAGCGCCTGTCGTTGCTTTTTCGCTTCTGCGGTTTCATCTTGCGGTGGCTTGGCTTTCGGTTCTCGGTTCCACAATTTTTGCCATAACAACCCGATTACTTGTCCTTGTTCGGGGGCGATCGCTAAGGCACTATGCAGAATTAATCCGTTCCCACCGTTTCCTGTTGGTCCATACCCTTCCCGTTTGGCTTTAATTTTGCCATAATCTAGATAGGTGGTATCTCCTATGCATAAGACCAATTCTTGTTCTTCCACGGCTTCACTGGTCATTTGACAGTGTGGTTTTATGATCTTGCTAAATTCTGTTTTGCGATTGCCGAAAACTCATAAGCTCTTTTTAACTCAGAGCCACTTTTGAATATCTCGGACAACGCTTTCCCAAATCCTTCACTTAGTTTTTTGCCGATTGCGTAGGCTCTGTCGCTTAGTCTCTCATCCCCTAATTCACAACTCGCAAAGTTTTTTTCCCACCAGTTCATCATTATTTCTTGCCTACTTTTACTTCATTTTTTATACTTTAACCTCATCTGTGCCCTTTCCTCTAAAGGCTCTTCTGTTATGTCTTTCAAAGATCCCGTGAAAAGTAAGATAGATAGAACTAATCAAAACCTAAATAGAACGTCAGTTCGACGAAAGCGAAAAATGGTAAGAATCGCTAAGCGATTCTTACCATTTTTCGCCATTTGCGGCGTGCGAAGCACGCAGCAAATGGCGATATCGAACTCACGTTAAATAGAAGAAGGCAGCGCAAAACGTTGCCTTCTTCTATTTGGGTAAGTACAACTTACATTGCCATAGAATCACTTCTAAAAGAGAAATGTTATTTTCTCTTTTAGAAGTGATTTTGCTAAGCAGCGATCTCAACTGTTTTAGCTGTACCGAGTGATTCCATTACCAATTCAGCAAGGTCGTTAATAAAAACGGGATGGCTATTTAAAGCAGGAACGCGATCAAAGTTGTGGATACCAGCCTCTTCAGCAACTTCACGATATTCAATATCGATTTCTTGCAAAGTTTCAATATGCTCCGACACAAAACTAATCGGCACAACTAAAAGATCATTAATACCTCGCTTTGCCAAATTCTTAATTGCTTCTTCAGTATAGGGCTGGAGCCATTCAACAGGGCCAACACGACTTTGATAGGCGAGGGTATGTGCGTTATAGCGTTGATAGTCGCGGCGTAGAGCCTTCATAATGCCATCAACACAGTTTTCCATTTCAGCCTGATAAGGATCGCCGTATTTGGTGACATATTTCACAGGTACACCATGAGCGCTGAAGAAAATATGCACATTCTCAGGCTCGGCAAAATCCCGCAATTTCGCGTCGATCAATTGATTCATGGCACGAATATAGCCAGAGCGCTCATACCAGGATTTAATTGTGATTCGCTCGATCGCTTGCAGTTCGGGGTCATTTTCCCACAATGTATCAAGCTGCTTAATGCTTGAGCCACTAGTGCTGATGGAATATTGTGGATATAAAGGCAACACAACCAGTCGCGTAATACCATCCTGTTTGATTTGGGCGATCGCCTCTTCGGTATAGGGATGCCAGTAACGCATTGCTACGTATACTTTGGCATCGACCCCATGACGCTGCAAAACATTTTCAATATTTTCACCCTGCTCTTCAGTAATCTGACGCAATGGTGAACCGCCGCCAATCATTTGATAATTTTCTTGACTGATGGGGGCACGACTAGCGGCGATCATTGAAGCTATCGGCTTTTGTAAAAAAGGAAAGGGGAGGCGGATAATTTCTGGATCAGCGAATAGGTTGTACAAGAAAAGATAGACATCTTCTAACTTCTCAGGGCCTCCTAAATTTAATAGCATTACTCCAACGCGACCAGACATAAAACAAATTCCTGAATTTTATAAGTTAATAGTTAACATGAGTGAAGCAGAGCCTCGCCCATAGCGATGAATAAATGGATTATTTTATTAAATAAAATATTAAGTGAAGTTTTAAAATACTGTTTAGATTCTAGTCTAAGTTATTGATGAGTGTAAGAATTTGTTTCGGACTACCTAAGCCTAAAATGCAGATCTAAAAGAATGGCATTCTAACTCTATTGCTTATTTAGCCACTGCTTGACACAGGCCTCTAACAAATCAATATCTATAGGCTTTGTCAGATAATCATCACAACCAGAAGCGATCGCCGATTCTTTATCTCCTTTCATTGCATGAGCAGTGACAGCAATTATGGGAATATTGGTAGTCCGAGCACTAGCTTTGAGTTGTCTGGCTACTTCCCATCCATCGATTTCTGGCAAAGATAAATCTAGCAGAACCAGATCAGGATGGTTAGTTTCTAGCCAATCTAGTGCTGATTGACCATCTTGGATGCAAATGACGAGATAGCCTGAATCTTGAAACACCTGCTCTACCAAAACTTGGTTGTCAGGGGCATCTTCGACCACTAAGATTAGCGGTGGGCTGTTAAGTGCGGGCATAGGTGCTGAGCGGTTCTTTAATGAACTTGATATAGAGATGTTTAAAGGTTGATTTCAAGACTCTGGGCATTCCAAAGTCGATCGCCATCATCGTTTCTGGTAGTTTCCAATCACTGCTTTGCAATTGAGCGATCGGATCACCGATGATGTCTATCGCATCAAGATCGCTACAAAGTCCAGTACGGATGGCAGCCGCAACCGTTGGCACATCGAGAGGTTTAACTCCAAGAATCTCCACCATAACGCGATCAAGAGCAAAAACATCACAGGAAGCTGCTAAAACCCCCAATTCTTTTGGTTCACCAGCGCTAGGTCCATTCCCTTCATGACCGACAATACCATCTAGGATTGTCAGTTCAGGGTTAATTGTTCTTGCTGTCTCAATCAACATTTGGGCAAACCGTTCGACATCTTTACCTGCTTCCATATGCCACCAAGCTTTCATCTTGCCAGGGACGCAGCCAAATAGATTTTTGACACCGAGGGTTAGGGTCAGTTGCATATGGGACTTGACCTTAGGCAAATTAATCACCACATCTGCATCCATCGCTTCTTTACTGAGACGCAAATGTTGCAATTCACCTTCGCCTTCGGTTTCGTAGCGTTTGCCATGAAACTCGATAATTGGTAAGCCCAATTCTTCGGCAAGAGGTAACAAACCATTTGCCTTGGCAATTCCTTTAGCACTACCAAAGGCAGGACTATCACCTAAAAATGGCTTACCGCCAGCTTCTTGTACCATTTTGGCGACACAGTATACCAATTCGGGGCGAGTAGTACATTCTTTAGTGGGTCGTGAGCCTGTGAGTAAGTTGGGCTTGAGGAGAACGCGATCGCCTGCTTTGACGATGCTGGACATACCTCCTAGGGGTGCAAGTACGTTCTCTAGTGCTTTCATCAAGGATGCAGTTTCATAGCTAGAGGTATGTAGAAGACTGACGATTGGTTTCATGAATGTGTCTAGAAGGTGGAGGGTCAGCAAGATACTTAAAAATATAACCTAGGAACTATGTCTTATACCAATTCACAGAAGTGTGGCGACACTTCTGTGAATTAGATAACAAACTCTGTAAGGGTTTTAAAAGCACAAAATGGCGTAGCCACTTTGTGCTTTGGTATTACTCTCTTAGACCCTCAAATAAATGGTTTGCGTTGCCACCATTTATTTGAGGCTTATAATTTCGTGGCATACAATATTTATAGTGCTTTTCAATCAAGTGAGTTACAAGCGTTTGGTTACCCGCCGAAGGCGGGTAACCAAACCTATATTTCATATATAGCAGTCATAATCTGAGTAAATTTATGTCTATTCAAGTCTATGGCATACCCAATTGTGGGACTTGCAAAAAAGCGATCGCTTGGTTAGACAATCAAGGAATTGCCTACGAATTTATCAACACTAAAGACTTTCCTCCAACTCACACGGAAATCGCTGAATGGGTAAACGCATTAGGAGAAAAAGTAATGCGAAATACCTCTGGACATTCTTACCGATCACTTGGATCTGAAAAAGAAACATGGTCACATATTCAATGGATTGAAGCCTATGCCAAGGATTCGATGCTGATCAAGCGACCTTTATTTGTTAAGGATGGTAAGGCGATCGCGATCGGCTTTAGAAACCCTGAAGAAATCAAACAAAAATTAGCTTGAAATTTAGCCTAAATGAAGCATCTTGTTATGATAAAGCGCTTTTCAAGCAAGGTAGATATGTTGGTTGCCCCGCCAAAGCGGGGCAACCAACTTGTATAAAGGCGTTCATTCTAAAGAGTGATAGTAATTCCTATGTGAGCTAAAGTATATTGAGTTTTGAATTATTAACCCGTAATTCCTACTTTAATAACTGGTTAGTTATCTCCAAAAAATTTAATCACATAGGTAAAAACAAACATGAGCCAAAGATTAAAGCGATGGGAATCACCACGCAAAGAAGGTAGAAACGATAAAGGTAAGGGTGGCTCAGCACGCCAACGCCAAAAGAAAAAACAATTGCAAATGCTTCGTAAAAAATTAAAAGCAGGAATTAATACCCAAACAAAAAGAGATGGCACATGCGCCATCTCTTTTTGTTTGGGGTAAAAGCATCTCATCGAGAAGCTTTCTTAATGCATAACCACAGGAACCTGCTGAGCAAAGTCAGCATCACCAACTTCATGAAAATCAGTCTCACCAAAAATAGCAGTTTCAAACTTGTAATGCTTGAACTCTAAAATATTGCCTGAATGATCAGCCAAGAAAAAGGTTCGATGCTCCAAAGGGGTATCCACAAAGCGAACTTTAGGCTTTTGATAAAACTGAAGACGCTTATCATGGACTTTTTCTAATAAGGCCATCCAATTGTTTTCGGAATAAAAAACCAGTCCAAAATGTCGCGGATAAATACCACGTTGCGATTCAAGAGATTCATGAACAACGTGCGCGACCAACTGGTGACCATACAAACTCATGATCAGCGAGTCACTTGACTCACGTCCTGCCAAACAACCCAAACCATCAATATAAAAAGCTTTGGTGCTTGGAATATCTTTGACTGGAAATGCGAGATGAAAGAGGATCTTGGTCATGTTGCCGTATTTTCTAGCATAAGTTTGGTGCGCTTGAGTTTATCAGGAACTTCAATCGGATATTTTCCTGTAAAGCAAGCCGTGCAAAAATGCGTGGTATCAATTTGTGTCGCCTTTAACATTGCATCATGGCTGAGATACGCAAGCGTATCAACCTCAATCTGTTTGGCGATCGCATCGACAGATTTCTGAGCTGCGATCAAATGATCTTGCGAGTCCGTATCAATACCATAAAAACAAGGGTGAGTAACAGGAGGTGAAGAAATACGCATATGTACTTCAGTTGCCCCAGCTTCACGCAATGCTCTAACTATTTTACGACTCGTCGTTCCCCTTACGATCGAATCATCGATCACAATTACCCGTTTACCCTGCAAAACATCCTTGAGTGTATTCAGCTTCATACGGATGCCAGACTCCCGCATTACTTGAGTTGGCTGAATAAAGGTACGTCCTACATAGCGGTTTTTAATCAGAGCCTCACCGTAAGGAATCCCTGACTCTCGTGAAAACCCGATCGCCGCAGGAATACCCGAATCAGGCACACCAATCACAATATCGGCATCCACAAAATTTTCTTTAGCTAGTTCTCGCCCAATTCGTAATCTATATGTATATAGACTTTCATCATGCATGACACTATCGGGTCTTGCAAAATAAATCATCTCAAAGACACAGAGCTTTGGTTGTGATTCTTCCCACTGCCAAGACTCTATCCCTTTGTCCATGGTAATAATCACCAGCTCTCCAGCCTTTACCTCACGGACATATTCTGCTCCGATAATATCTAAGCCACAGGTTTCTGAAGATAAGACATAGGAGCCATCAGGGGTTTTGCCGATCACCAAAGGGCGGACACCATAGGCATCTCTAGCACCGATAAGTGCATTGGGAGTTGCCATTACTAAACTGAATGCTCCACGACAGCGCTTCAGCGCCGTGATGATCGCCCCTTGCCAATTTTTACCCTCCTCGACGGCTTCGCCAACTGCAAAAGCAATTCCTTCAGAATCGGTAGTCGATTCGAGGGCATGACCTTGCGCTGACAGTTCACCACGTAACTCAGTAGCATTGACTAAGTTGCCATTGTGAGCAAGCGAGAAATCGCCCAATCTCGTACTTATGACGATGGGTTGAGCATTACAAACCTTACTCGAACCTGTAGTCGAGTAGCGGTTATGCCCAATCCCTAAAGCTCCCTTCATTTCTGAGAGGATCGTTTCATTAAATACTTGAGCAACTAGTCCCATTGCTTTGTGAGTATGGGTTGTGCCGCGATCATCGTAGACAGTAATACCTGCTGATTCCTGTCCACGATGCTGTAATGCATACAGTCCAAAATATACAAGTTTAGCAACATCCCCTTCTGCTGCTAGTACCCCGAAGACACCACAAGCTTCCTGTGGTTTGTCATCTTCCATGGCATTGTGAAAATCATCAGCGTGATTTATCAATTTTTTAGGCATCTCATCAGCAAAAACAGAATGGTCAGAATGGTCTGGCAACATAGCAGTTATACGCAATACATTAGTTTGGGTAGAAGAGAAAAGCCCACTCTATAGATCGTACCAGTGTTAAGCGTTTCTTAACCAAAATTAGCAAAGCAAACCCCAAAGGGCTAGGGAGACACTCTGCGTCGCCTCCTCCTTCTGGGTTTTAATTTGTCCTTCTGACCTGTAAACTTAATTACGAGGTTGTGTAGTAAGACACAACTAACTTAATTTTGTTTTCTGTTTCTGGAAATTTTCTAGAGCACAACAAAGACTTAATAGTTATAAAATTTAGATAAGTAAGGATTCCTACGCATGGATAATACAATAAGCCTTGAGATTATTGAGGTCGTTGAACAGGCTGCGATCGCATCTTCTCGGTGGATGGGCTTGGGTAAAAAAGATGAAGCCGACGAAGCAGCGGTCGAAGCAATGCGCGAACGTATGAACAAAATTCATATGCGTGGACGCATTGTTATCGGTGAAGGCGAACGTGACGAAGCACCCATGCTCTATATCGGTGAAGAAGTTGGCATCTGCACACAGCCAAATGCAGCCGAATTCTGCACCATCGAAGAATTACAAGAAATTGACATTGCTGTTGACCCCTGCGAAGGCACAAATCTTGTCGCCTATGGTCAGAATGGTTCGATGGCGGTTTTGGCAATTTCTGAACGCAATGGCTTGTTCCGCGCTCCTGACTTTTATATGGACAAATTAGCTGCGCCACCTGCGGCAAAAGGTCACGTAGATATTCGCAAAACACCTACTGAAAATCTGAAAATTCTTTCGGAATGCCTAAATCGCTCGATCGAAGAATTGGTCGTCGTAGTTATGGATCGTCCTCGTCACAAAGGTTTGATCTCCGAAATTCGTGCCGCAGGTGCGCGTGTCCGTTTGATCAGTGATGGTGACGTATCGGCAGCGATCTGTTGTGGTTTTGCTGGTACAAACATCCATGCTTTGATGGGTATCGGTGCTGCCCCCGAAGGCGTAATCTCAGCTGCGGCAATGCGTTGCTTAGGCGGTCATTTCCAAGGTCGTCTAATTTATGACCCAGCCGAAGTTAATACTCCTGAGAGTGCCAAGTGGACTCGTGAAGGCAACTTGGCGCGTCTCAAGGAAATGGGTATTGAAGATGGCGATAAGATCTACGATGCCCATGAATTAGCTTGTGGTAAGAATGTATTGTTTGCTGGCTGCGGCATCACCCCAGGTACATTGATGGAAGGCGTTCGCTTCTTTGGTGGCGGTTGTCGTACTCAGTCTTTGGTCATCTCGACTCAATCAAAGACTGCTCGTTTCGTTGATACCATCCACTTAACTGGTGAGTCTCCCAAGACTATTAGTTTACGTTAATAACTTACGTTAGAGTTACTAGCGCCTGTGGTGCTAGTGACTCTAAACCCAAAAAAGTAGAGGAAAGCGCAAAGCACTTTCCTCTACTTTTTTAACGTGAGTTCGATATCGCCATTTGCGGCGTGCTTCGCAAGCCGCAAATGGCGAAAAATGGTAAGAATCGCTAAGCGATTCTTACCATTTTTCGCCATTTGCGGCTTGCGAAGCACGCCGCAAATGGCGATATCGAACTCACGTTAAAA
>JBJTVM010000255.1:0-3746 GCA_046081205.1 Pseudanabaena sp.
GGCACTGGTCATCTAAAACGTGATCGACGTATTTCCGCCTTTTTTATCGGCTTGAAATGGACGTTTCAGCACCTATCCCTCATTAGCTGACCAGTGCCAAACTCTTAGAGGGTTTGTTTTTTAATTCACAGAAGTATCACCACACTTATGTGAATTGGTATTAGACAGTATTAGATAGTATTAATTGAGGCTAGCCATACCATGCATGAGCCAATTCATCCGAAATCGCCCCTTGAGACAATGCCCACAATGTACGATTTGCCAAGTGAGTTGGTAGGAGAATCTGGGTTGCCCGACGAATTTCATATCATTCAACCAGATTTACTTACTGAAACCTGTAAGCCAATCGGTTACCCTTCAGAAGAAATCCTATTGGCAACTGATCTCAATCTCTATTACGATCCTCGTCACACGACTTGGTACAAACGACCTGACTGGTATATGGTTCTGGGAGTACCAAGGGCAAACAAGCAGAACGAACTAAGACTGAGCTATTTAATTTGGCAAGAGGGAGTAACACCTTTCTTAGTCGTAGAGTTATTATCTCCTGGTACCGAAGACGAAGATTTAGGTCAAAGACTGAAAGAGGTAAATCAACCACCCAGAAAGTGGGAGGTGTATGAACGCATTTTGAGGGTTCCTTACTATGTTGTTTATGATCGCTACGAAAATAATCTCCGCGCCTTTGAACTTTCGGTTAACGGTTATAAACCAATCACCCTAACTGATCAGCGTTTTTGGATACCTAGCTTGGGATTAGGGTTAGGACTATGGCAAGGGGTGTATCAGGGAACCAACGGTCTATGGCTGCGATGGTATGACCAGAATAATTGGATTCCCACCTTAGCTGAGAGGATTGAATCTGAAAGCCAGAGGGCTGAGACTGAAAGCCAAAGGGCTAATAGATTAGCAGCTTATTTACGATCGCAAGGGATTGATCCAGATAATTTGCCAGCCTAAGTTTTTGTCTAACTATAGGCTTTGGCGATTTGACCTTTGCAACTTCACCATGAAAAAGCCGTCCATGTCGTGCTCATGGGGCAGAACTTTTACCCAGCCCCGATCGCTTGCAAAATGTGCCGCAGGATTATCAATACTTGGTCGCACAATTTGCCAATCGGAATGATTTTCTAGGAATTGGGTAATTACTTCTTCGTTTTCGGCAGGATGTAAGGTACAGGTGCTGTAAACGATTACGCCCTCAGGCTTCACCCATTGCGTGGCGCGTTCAAGAATTTCAGATTGAGTTTTAGCTAATTTATATGGCTCATCAGGAGTTTGTCGCCAACGGGCATCAGCGTGACGGTGTAATGTACCTAAGCCAGAGCAAGGCACGTCTAGCAAGACGCGATCGCACTTGAGATTTATAGAATCTTCTGAGATACCTGCAAATTCACGCGCATCAATCTCAATGGTTTGCACATTCGTGATCCCCAGACGAGCCGTATTTTGTTCAACTTTCTTCAAACGATTAGCTAGGCGATCAAGGGCATAAACTTTGCCCGTATTTTTGAGGCGATCGCTAATATGTGTAGTCTTACCCCCTGGAGCCGCGCAAGCATCAATAATAATCTCATTCGGTTGCGGATCTAATAAATAAGTCACTAACTGAGCGCTCGCGTCCTGTACTGACCACCAACCCTCTTTAAACTTGGGTAATTGGCTAATGTCCCCTGCACCTTGTCCCACACGAATACCGTCGGGTAGGTGAGGAATTGGCGCAGCAGGAATTTGTGCTTCGGCAAACGCATCTAGGACTTGATCCCTTGTTGCATAGAGCAGATTTACTCGTAAATCGAGATGGGGTGTTTGATTAAACCAATTACAAATATTTGCGATCGCTTCTTGACCAAATTCTTTTTGCCATAGTTCGATCAGCCATTCAGGAAAACTATAAAAACTGGCGGGATCGGTAATCTTGGAGAGAATATCTTCCTTTTCCTTGGCTCTGAGTATGGATCGCATTACCCCGTTTGTAAATCCTGACAAGCCTTTTAAGTTATTTTCTTTGACCAATTCCACCGTAGTATGAACGATCGCTGATGGCTTAATGCGATCGAGAAAACATAGTTGGTAGATACCAATGTGTAAGATTATTAATAAGTCGGGTGATAATTTTGTAGTTGGTTTTTGTGAGAAATTTTGCAAAACCGCTTGCAAGGTTTTTTTGCGGCGCGTACATCCATAAACTAACTCCGTAATCAGACGGCGATCGCTTTCTGGGAGATTAATCTGATCCTGACGCGCTCGCGACAGCGTACAGTCAAGCGCTACATCCGCGTATGCATTGCGTCTTTGAATCAAACGTAATGCTTCTAGGGCAATCTGTCGAGAATTCTTACTCGTCATCGGCAATTTAACAAACTTGAAATTAAAAGGATATTTACAAAAATTAAGTTCAAAGATTCAAGAAATATCAAAATTCAATGGTCGCACTGTAGACAAATGCGGTCATTATTTGGTATCTAAGAGCGTATATTCAGTTGATATTTAATCATCTGTTACAAAGCCGTAAAAAAGCTGCTGATCTAAAGTTTGATCTAAAAAAAGTGTGATGGTTACTGTGGGTATGAGGAGCGGCAATGGTTGATACTGGTGTGAGAGTTAGGAAAGCAAAATTTCCGACAGGAAGTAGCCTAGCACTTGGTTTAGCAATCGGTTTAATAAGTTTAATTGTTGGTGTCGATCTTTTCTTGAATCCTAATATAAGTTCAAGTCTTTTGTTACCATTCACTTTTGGGGGGGCTGGTGTAGCAATGTTGGGAACTTTTGCTGTTCCAGTGTTGCGTCGTCTTAAGGCTGGCCAGATTATCCGTGAAGATGGGCCACAGGCTCACCTCAAAAAACAAGGTACGCCGACGATGGGCGGGATATTCATTATACCTATAGGAATTTTATTGTCGTTGGTATGGTCGGGCTTTAACGATAAAGTCATAGCTTGTAGCTTGCTAACGCTTTCTTTTGCCTTTATCGGTTGGTTAGATGATTGGAAAATTTTGCGCCGCCACTCCAACAAAGGCTTGTCTCCGCGTTCCAAAATATTGCTCCAAGCCTTTTTCGCTGCTTGTTTCTGTGCATGGCTAGGGATAACCCAAAACTGGCAAGAGATCGCCACAATTAATTTGCCTCTAAAATTTGTGATTCCAATTGGTCTGCTGTTTTTCCCACTTGCCTTGTTTGTATTCCTTGGTAGTAGCAATGCTACGAATCTCACTGACGGTTTGGATGGTCTTGCAGGTGGGACAGGGGCGATCGCTTTGTTTGGGATGGGTTTATTACTTTTTCCTCAAAACAAAGAACTTGCTATTTTCTGCATGTGCCTCAGTGGTAGCTATTTAGGATTTCTCTGGCATAATCGTTATCCTGCAAGGGTATTCATGGGAGATACGGGATCGCTTGCTTTAGGTGGAGCGCTTGCATCGACAGCAATCCTCGGTAATTTGCTTTGGGCTTTCTTAATTATTGGTGCAATTTTTATCTGGGAATCGATTTCGGTGATCGCACAGGTTTCTTACTACAAGGCAACCAAAGACGAAACTGGCATGGGCAAGCGCCTTTTCAAAATGGCTCCTTTTCACCATCACTTAGAGCTAAGTGGATGGCATGAGTTGCATGTGGTCAAGTTCTTTTATCTCACAGGTGGACTTTTAGTAGCGATCGCGCTTTTAATTAGTAAGCTTACATAAAAGCAAGATAATTGTAATTAGTACATAAAAAACCGCCCAATTGGGCGGTTTTTTATGTAC
>JBJTVM010000256.1:0-3834 GCA_046081205.1 Pseudanabaena sp.
GTGGAACTGAAAACCATTCCTCCTGCCCAAATGGTAGTTGACCTTAAAGCAGGGAGTATCGATGGATTCTGTGTTGGTGAACCTTGGAACTTCCGCGCCGCTATGGAAAATATCGGCTTCACCGTCGCCACTGACCTTGAAATCTGGAACGGTCATCCTGGCAAAGTCCTTGGTGTACGCGAAGACTGGGCAAATGCTTATCCCAATACCCACATTGCTCTCGTTAAGGCATTGCTAGAAGCCTGTATGTACTGCGCTGATCCCAATAATGCTGAAGAGATCCGCCAGATTCTCTCCCATCGCGCCTATGTCAGCACTAATGTCAATTACATCCATTTGGGCAATCCCGATGATGTTGCCTGTGCGATCGACACCCCTATGCGTGAACCTGCTCACCATCAGTTCTATGGTGCTAGTATCAACCGTCCAAGTCGTTCTGAGCATCTCTGGCACATTACCCAGATGGCGCGTTGGGGAGATGTTCCTTTCCCTCGCAACTGGGTAGAAGTATTAGAGAAAACCTGTCGTGTTGGTGTATTTAGCACTGCCGCTCGTGAGTTGGGTCTGACGGATATCACCTACAGCCGTAATGCGATTCAACTCTTTGATGATATTCCCTTTAATGCTGAAGATCCCATCGGCTATCTCAATCATCTAAACATTAAGCGCAATATCACAATGGCAGAAATTGCTATGGAATCAGTACGAATGGTGGCATAAATCTGATCCCCCTCAATCCCCCTTATAAAGGGGGAAGAATTTAATTCTCCCCCCTTTATAAGGGGGGCTGGGGGGGATCTTTTAGAGCTTTTAACCGCAGAAAGTAATTCTTAAATGTACTCTAAATAACCAATATTTTAAAGAGATCAGAAACCCATGACTCAATCAATCCTCGAATATCCAAACCAAACTGCCAAAGTCCCACCTCAAGAATCCTTCCTCCGTATCGAAAATGTTTCCAAAATCTATCCCACACCTAAGGGTGAATATGTTGTTCTTCAGGATGTCAACCTACATATTCAAGAAGGTGAATTTATTTGCTTAATTGGTCACTCTGGCTGTGGTAAATCGACACTCTTAAACATGGTTGGCGGATTCTCTAAACCATCCATTGGCGAAGTGACGGTTAATGGCAAGCTGATTACTAAGCCCGGTCCCGATCGCATGGTGGTGTTTCAAGGCTATGCGCTATTGCCTTGGCTAACGGTTTACGAAAACGTCATGCTTGCTGTTGACTCCGTTCACTCCAATCTCTCTAAAAGCGAAAAAAATGATATTGTCCGCCATCACCTCGCCATGGTGGGCTTAAGCGAAGCTGCCGAGAAAAAGCCCACACAAATTTCAGGAGGGATGAAGCAACGGGTATCGATCGCTAGAGCCTTGTCAATCCGTCCTGAACTTCTCATCCTTGATGAACCCTTTGGTGCATTGGATGCTATTACCAAAGAAGAACTCCAAGAGGAACTATTACAAATTTGGACAGAGCATCGCTGCACAGTATTGATGATTACTCACGATATTGATGAGGCTCTATTCCTAGCCGATCGCCTAGTAATGATGACCAATGGTCCTGCTGCAAATATTGGCGAAATCATGCGAATTCCTTTCGCCCGTCCACGCGATCGCGCTCAAATCATGGAAGATCCCTTATACTATGATCTCAGAAATACGGCTTTAGATTTTCTGTATAACCGTTTTGCCCATGATGAGTGATTCCCTCACCTCTAACCCCTCTCCCAATGGGAGAGGGGAACAAGATCACAGCATAAACTTTCGCGATCGCCTAGTGGTAATTGCGACAATGCATCGCAAGGAATTAGCGATCGCGCCAATTTTAGAAACAGCCTTGGGGGTCAAGGTTACAGTACCTCAAGATTTTAATAGCGATTTGTTTGGTACATTTACTCGCGATATTGATCGCCCATCCAATCAAGTCGAAACTGCCAAACTTAAAGCCGAAAAAGCTTTAGAACTAATAGATGCTGATTTAGCGATCGCTAGTGAAGGCAGCTTTTTCCCGCATCCCATGTTAGGTGTGCCTTTCAATCACGAAGTTGTGTTTTTACTTGATCAAAAACATAGCTTTTCAGTTTATGGCGAATTTCTCTCTACTGATACTAACTTTCGTCATCAAGAAATTTCTAGCTACGAGCAAGCCTATGAGTTTGCGCTCAAAGTTGGCTTCCCCGATCATGCGATCATCCTTATGTTAGATGCTAAAACCTCAGCAAAGGAAGCAATTCATAAAGGAATTAATTCGGAAGATCTGCTCAAAGAATCTGTTAATGAGTTACTAAAGCAATCGCCACGGATTCACATTGAGACAGACATGCGATCGCTGTATAATCCCACGCGCATGAAAAATATTGCCAAAGCCACAGAAGATCTCGTTCGCAAATTGCAGCAACTCTGTCCCAATTGCAACTTTGTTAATTTCGATATCGTAGAACGAATTAAGGGATTACCTTGTGAAATTTGCGGACTGCCTACAAGGGTTACTCGCGCTCATGTCTATCGCTGCGATCGCTGTCAGTTTCAGAAAGAAATTCTCTTCCCAGATCAAGTGCAATTTGCCGATCCGATGTACTGCTCCTATTGCAATCCCTAGTATCTATAGCTGTTACCAAGAGTGGTTAGCAGAGCGAAGCGTTGCCAACGAGTTCTTTTTTTGGAGATCTAACTGATGTGCCGTGGAACAAAGATCGCCATCATGTTTCCAAGTCATCTTAAAAGAGGATTTGGAGACCAAATCCCTACGTTGTATAGGTAGGGGCTTGGTCTCCAAGCCCGTTCCACGTAACATCAGATCTCAGATGACATTGCTATAAATCAATAGATTTTAAAGTTGATTTTAAATCCAATGATTTTAATGCTCGTTTTACAGCTAAGTCTAATTCTTTAAACGTGACTGGCTTACTAATATAGTCGTTCATGCCAGCATCTAAACATTCTTGCCTTGCCCCTTGGGTAATATCTGCGGTCATAGCAATAATATAGGGATAATCACCAGACACTTCTTGGCGAATTAACCGAGTAGCCCCAATTCCATCTAATTGGGGCATATGCAGATCCATAAATACTAAATCAAAATGTTGCAGTTTCAGATGACTGATCGCTTCAAGACCATCTCTTGCTAAAGTTACTGAGCATCCCATTTTTTCTAAAGATTTCAGCGCTGCGATCCTATTTAAGGAATTATCTTCTACCACTAAAACTTGTAGATTCGCTTCTGTTTCAGTAGATCGAGGAGGTACAATGGAAGTTTCTTGAGGAGCTACTATGGCAGCTTGTGGGGTAACTAGTTGCTGCTCTTGTTCTTCTTTTAAAGGGATCGCAAAACTAAATGTTGAACCTTTTCCAAATTGCGATCGCACCGAAATATTTCCATCCATTTTCTCAACTAGCCGTTTGCAAATTGCTAGCCCTAAACCGCTACCACCATAGCGACGAGTATTTGAGGAGTCTACCTGAGTAAATGGATTAAAAAGCTTGTTTTGGTTTTCAGGCTCAATCCCAATCCCTGTATCTGAAACACTAAATTTAATTGTACAGTTGCCTTCATTTCGATCTAGCATTTCTACTATGATTCTAATCTGTCCAAATTCAGTGAATTTAATGGCATTACTGACTAAATTAATTAAAATTTGCTCCATTCTATTGCTATCTCCCCAAAATAAATCTGGTAACAATGGATGGTAGTGTGTCACACTTGTTGATAGGAGAAAAATAAGGTAAAGTCAGCAATAGGAAAGGAAAGAGAGAAAAGATGGTACTTGAAGCAGTCAAATGTCCAACTTGTGGAGAGGTAGATATCCAACGCTATGGACAAAGTAG